>JAFANO010000479.1 GCA_019232645.1 Planctomycetaceae bacterium
GGCCCACGGGCCAACTCCGCCATCTCGGCGAAGCTGAGCTGCGGGTCGGGGAAAGGCAACCGTCCCTCGGCCTGCTCGGCCGTCGTCAGGAGGGTATAGGCCTTGTTCTTCTGCTGGATCTTCACCCCGCAGCGCCTCAACAGATCCAGCTCGCGATAGAACGTGCGCAGGCCGATCCGGAGGGCGACCAGGACCTCGTCGCGGGTGCGTGGAGCTTGGGCCAAGAGCATGACCAGATGATGAAGCCGCGCGGCGCGTCCTAGCGTGATGTGGACGGCGGGGCGTCGGCGGCTGCTCGATGAGCGTTTCATGGGAGGTGAATCCTCGGCGGGGCGGCGTCGATCCTCGGGAGGCCCCGCGGGACGGGCGGCGATCCATCTCGGAGAGTCGATCCTCATGGGACTCGGCTGACGACCAGGGAGGAAGTGGTTGCGGTTGTGATGATCGGGGGGATTTCGCGGATTCGTTCAAGGGCGCGGTCCAGAGTGCCGATTATCGAGAACGGCCCAACGAATTGCCAGGTCACGGGCGGACGCGCAAACGGTCGCGCGTCCTCCCCCCGCGGCTCGGACCGGCCGCGAGGAAGTCCCGGGCTCGCGGAGCGGGGCGGATCGGCTCCGGCTCGGATCGTCGCGCGGGTCCGGTGGGCCGGTCTGCCACCACGCGCATTGGGAGTCTGGTCTTATGGCGACGCGGAAGCCCTCCCCAACGAACCGGGCCGTTCGGCCCGCGGCGGAAGACCTGGAGTCGCGGCACTTGCTCTCCCAGGTGGTTTCCGGGATCGACAACGCTGGTAACTCGTGGACCCTCCAGTTGCTCGGGCGGGGCTCGCTGACCGTCGTCAAGCAGATCGACCCCACCACCGGCGCGCCTGGGACGTTAACTTCGCCGACCGAGATCAACCAGATCATCGTCGGCGGGACCGACCCCAAGCACTCCCGGCTGGTCGGCCATGTCACCAAGGGGCCGAACGGCACCGGACAGGTCTTCTTCCAGAACCTCACCGAGCTCACGTCGAGGTCGGAACTCCTCGGGGCCGGCAACGGCCTGCTGGCGATCAACATGCCCAACTTCTACCTGGGCAACACCACGCCCGCGTCATCCACGTCGATACCGACCATGCCCTCGATCTCCATCCCCGACGGCGTCGACACGTTACGCTTCGGCGGTGTTGATACCACGCACGACCAGGTCATCCCGCCCGCCAGCACCAGCGCAACGTTCGACAACTACGCGGTCGCGCTCGGCCTGCCCCTGTACGGCGGAACCCGGATCATCATCGACAAGTCGGTCAGCAGCATTGTCCCCCTCTCCGGCTCGACGACGCCGACCTACCAGCACGCCGTGACCTTCAACGTCTCGGGCCGGCTCGACCTGTTCCAGGCCAACTCCATCCAGGGGGACGCGACGACCCCCCCCGGCCAGTTCTCGAGGAACAACCCCAGTGCGACCGGGTTCGGCGGGACGTGGGTCTTCTCCGGGACCACCGGGACGGTCCCCTTCCTCGAGACCACCCCGACGCCCCCCTTCCAAAACTTCGTGCAGAACCTCCAGGGGGCGGTCACCGGGGCGATCGGCAACGTCCGGATCGGCGGCAATGCCACCAACTTCACCACCATCGTCAACGATGCCACCGGCTCGGGCAACGCCAGGATCGCCAACTTCTCGATCGGCGGTGAGACCGACAACGTCCTGCTCCTCGCCCCCAACGGCGCCCGCAACATCTCGTTCGGGCTCGGGATGGATAAGGTGGATATCCTCACCAACGTCATCAACACCTTGCAGGCGAACCGCGGCGCGCTGAGCTCCCGGGTCCTCGTCGGCCGCACGATCAGCAAGGTGACCATCGGCGGCGACGTCGACCACACCCAAGTCGAGACCGGCCTCCAGCAGAACTTCCCCGCCATCTTCCAGACCCTCACCGGTACGACCACTACGACACCGAGCGCCCAGCCCGAGCCGCCGCCCGACCCGATCAACGCCCAGGTCGGCGGCGGCATGACGGTCCTGGTCGCCGGCGACGTGACCGACTCCGTCTTCACCGCGTCGGTCCAGCCGTTGATCCTGACGACGGGGTCGCCCCCCACGACTCCGGGGACCGTCAAGCGGATCTTCGGGACCCAGGATGTCAACCTGCCCACTGGACACATGCTCGCGAAAGTCGAGGGGACAATCAGCAACGAACCCGGGGCGGTCGTCAACTCCGCCACCGACACCACCACCAACATCACCTCCGCAACCATCAACAACAGCCCCATCAACCAGGCATTCTACGCGGCGGACCTGCACCTCAAACAGGGCCCCGTCATCCCCCCGAACGTGCCCGAGCAGCCCTATCCCCCGCCGGCCAGGCCGGTCCACGCGCCCGGCATCCCTCACCTCGGCCAGATGCTGATGAGCTCGACCAACTCGGCCACGACGGTCCACGGCGCCTCGGTCCCCAAAGGTCCCAGCAACACCTCGACGTCGAAGCATACGAAATAAGGATCACACGATGCATGTGCGCGATCAACGGCATCGTCCCGGATCGTGCCGCGACCGGGCCGAGCGCACGGCCCGGAAAATCCCGAGGCCAGTCCCCTCCCAGGGGACGGGCCTCGTCGCGTCGTGAGTCGCTCAACGGGGATGGGGCGCGCGGGCGGGGCCGGCCCCCGCGCGATCCCGATCCTTGTGCGGCATGGCGTTACGGCCGGGCCGCGCGGAGGGCGCGGTTGCCGATGTCGCGGCGATACCAGGCGCCGGCGAAGCGGATGGCGCGGACGGCCTCGTAGGCGCGGGCCTTGGCGTCGGCCAGGGTGTCGCCCAGCGCGGTGACGTCGAGGACGCGGCCGCCGTCGGTGACGATCCGGTCGTCGCGGCCGAGCGCCGGGTCGGTCCGCAGGGCGGTCCCGGCGTGGAAGACCTTGACGCCGGGCATCCGTTCGGCTTCCTCGAGGTTGTTGATCACGCGGGCGCGCTCGTAGTGGCCGGGGTAGCCTTCCGAGGCCATGACCACGGTCACGGCGGGGCGGGGGTCCCATTCGAGGGTCACGGTGTCGAGCCGTTCGTCGACGACGGCATCGAGCGCCTCGAACAGGTCGGACTTGAGCCGCATCAGGACGGCCTGGCATTCGGGATCGCCGAGGCGGACGTTGAACTCGAGGACTTTCGGCCCCTGGTTGGTGAGCATCAGGCCCGCGTAGAGGGCGCCCCGGAAGGGCCGGCGGGCGCGCTTCAGGGCGTGGACGACGGGGACGAGGATCTCGCGCTCGACCTGATCCATCAGCTCGGGCGTGACGATGGGCGCGGGGGAGTAGGCGCCCATGCCGCCGGTGTTGGGGCCCTCGTCGTGGTCGAAGGCGCGCTTGTGGTCCTGGCTCGACTCGAGCGGCACGATGGTCCGGCCGTCGGTCAGCGCCAGGATGCTCGCCTCCTGGCCGTCGAGCCGCTCCTCGATGATCAGGCGGTCGCCGGCCTTGCCGAAGATCCGCCGGACCATAATCTGGTCGATCGCCTCCAGCGCCTGGCGGAGGTTGTCGCAGACGGAGACCCCCTTGCCGGCCGCGAGGCCGTCGGCCTTGATGACCATGCCGAGCGGCCGGCCCAGGACGTAGTCGCGCGCCTCGGCGGCGGTGCTGAAGATGCGCCGCTGGCCGCGCTCCTCGATCTCGACTTGGACGCCCGGCCCGAGCTGCTCGCGCGGGTCCATGATCCGATCGATCGCCTCGAGCGTCTCGCTGGCGGTCCGGCACAGCAGGGTGTGCCGGAGCGTCGAGCGGCCCTTGGACCGGACGACCAGCGAGACCTCGCGCGACAGGACGTAGTGCTCGGCGTCGGGCGCCGAGTGGAAGATCCGGTAATCGGCCGTCGGGATGCCCGCCTGGCGCATCAGCTCCTTGGCGAAGACCTTGCTCCCCTCCAGCTCGGCGGCGTCGCGCCGGGGGCCGAAGGCGCGCAGGCCCTCGCGCTGGAAGGCGTCGACGATCCCGTTGGTCAGCGGCTCTTCGGGGCCGACGACGGTCAGGTGCACCCCCTCGCGCTTGGCGAATTGGGTCAGGGCGCGGGTGTCGCCGGCCTCCAGGGAGATGTTGTGCGCGTCGAGCGCCGTGCCCGCGTTGCCGGGGGCGCAGTAGACCGTCCGGACCCGGGGCGATTGCTTTAGCTTCCAGCAGAGGGCGTGCTCCCGCCCCCCTTTGCCGATGACGAGGACTTTCAAAGCGGTGACCCCCTGTAACCTGAAACACTATTCTAAAGGTTCCGGGCCCCGCCGCCCAGTGGCAAAACCGCGCGGGGGCGCCGAGAGGCTGGACCGTACTCGCGCCGCCCCGCCGGCCGATCGGCGATGCCGGGCGTGGATCGGCCCGGCGTTGACAGCCGGTGCCAGTGCGTTCAGGATGGTCAGATAGGGTCGGATCGCGAGACTTCTTCGAATCGATCGCGAGGCGCCTCAGGGGATGAGAGGAGTGCGAGGCGGCCAGGCCCGCCGGCCGGCCGACCGGGACGGCGGCAGGGCCATCGTCTGCGTCGGCATCGACCTGGCCGGGGTGGAGCACCGCGAGACGGGGGTCGCGATCCTCCGCGACGGCCGGCTGGCGCGGCTGACCTCGGCCGGGACCGACGACGAGGTCCTGGCGCTGGCGACCCAGGCCGGCCCGGGCTCGACCGTGGCCATCAACGCGCCGCTGACCCGGCCGCTGGGCCGCTGCTGCCTCGACGACGACTGCCCCTGCCGCCACGACCCCGGCACCCGCAGCCGGCAGCTCGAGCGCGAGCTGGCCCGGATGGGGGTCCCGACCCTGGCCACGGCCCTCTTGAAGGTGCTGGCCCGGCGCGGCGCCCGGGTCGCGGCCGCCCTCCGGGACCGGGGCTTCGAGCCGCTGGAAGTCTATCCCTTCGCCACCCTCCGCCTGCTCGGCCTCCCCTGCCAGGGCAAGCGGACGTCCCGGGGCCGCCGCCGGATCTACCGCGCCGTCCGGGCGCTGGTGCCCGGCCTGCGGCACCCGAGGGCCTCCGAGCACCAGCTCGACGCCGTCGTCTGCGCCCTGACCGCCCGGCTCTGGCGCGAGGGCCGGACCCGGGCCGTCGGCCTCCCCGAGGAGGGCCTGATGATCATCCCCGACGTCCCCCGCGCCTCTCATGAGATCGGCTAATCCCGGGGCTGCGGACCCCCGGCCAGAGCTTGCGATCGATCATCGAGCACCTCAATCGCGAGGAGCATCGGACTCGCACCGCTGTCCCTGGAATCCAAGCCAGGTCAAGCACGTATTGAACCAACTTAGAGCAGTGAACCAACAATCCCCGCTTGCTACCGCATGAGAGTTCAATCTTGCGGGCCGGTCAAACCCCGGGCAGGCGGCCGCCCAGAGCCGCGTGCAGCGCCAGCCGCGCCGCCTGCCAGCGCCGCTTGACGGTCCGCTCCGAGACACCGAGGACGGCGGCGGCCTCGGCCTGTTGCAGGCCTTGGTAGAAGAGCAGGTCCACGACCTCGCGTTCCTCGTCGGGCAGCGCCTCGACCTGACGGTGGAACTCGGTCCAGTCGGCCAGCCGGCCCGGGTCGTGGGTCTCGTCGGCGGGGTCGGCGGGGTTCAGTCTGGCGGATTCATCGAAGCCGGCGTTGCTGGCGATGTTGGCCCCCAGGCCCTGGGGTCCCGAGTGGTGCCGTGCCAGATCGATCAGCTCGCGACGGATCTGCACGGCCGCGAGACGGAAGAAATCACGGGACGAGGGGGGGATGACGGCCTGCAGAGCCCGGCTGAGCCGGAGGATCGCATTCTGGAGGACGTCGTCGGTCTGCTCCCAGCGGTGGACACCGGGGAAGTCCTTGAGCATTTTGCGGGTGAGGCGCTCGAGGCGGTCGATCGCGCAGGCGAGCAGGGCGTCACGCGCCGAGGGGTCTCCGGCGCGGAGACAGTCGATCCACCCTTGGACCAAGGTCGTCTGATTCTCACTCTCGGGCATGCCGCTCGGCCCTCGAAAGAATCAACCTCGTGCCCAAATCTGTTGCCTGAGTAGATGATGGTACCATAGCGCTGGAGCCAATGTCATCGTCAAATGCAAGTCGTGATTCAGCCCTATGTCTGGAATACCGGCCGCATGTCAAGGGACGGGGGTCGGCAGGCCGGCGCTCGAAGACCCACCTCGACGCGCGGCGGCCATGGGCTTGAGCAGGGAGTCCAGAGGCGCGCAGAGTCTCGATTTGTTCCTTGAGCTCATCCGCCAGCTCCGGGCAATCGCCACACAATTCGTCCGCGGTGACGCACCGGCCCCGCTCCCGGAGTTCCTCCCAGCACAACAGGAGCTCGACCTGTCAATTTTCCCGTGAATCGTCCGTCACCGGCTTCGTATCCTGGATCAGTTACGGCTCGGGTTGATCCTGGCCGTGGCTTCGCCCGGCTTCGCGAACCCCAGGAATCGTGCGAAACGCCGCTGACGGTGAACGGCGTACCAGGTTTGCCGCGCTCGATCTTTGGTCCGCCTGGCTCTCCTCGCGTCCATTGGAGTGCCCTCCCGAATCGTCCCTTGGGTCTCGTTAATCGGCCTGTCCACCCAGCTCAGCGAAGGGCAGGGTAGGTAGGGGACAGGGGGCCGTGAAGAGCTGCTCGGCACGATCGGCTTCCCAGACCGCCGCGGTCGTGGCCGCGAAGAGACGAAGCGCCGAGCTGGCCGAACATGAAGCGCGGGGTCCGCAAAGAAATCAGACCTGGGAGCGAGCGGACGTCCGCTGTGGTCCCGGACTTCGCCCTGGGGCGCCGGCCGTACCATGAACGGCGTCTCAATCTTGCCACTGATCAAGCACCGGACATGTACATCGATGTGTGCCGGCACCCAAGGGGGGCGAGGTCAACGGAGCGCCGCCGAAATGGAGTGTTGTTGTGGATCAAACTGGAGAAATCTTGCGGCGTGTGCCGATAAAATCGCCGGGATTGATTCTGATGGCAGGAATACTTTGCGCTCGGTGGACGTGAAGTCGAGCGTCAGCCAAGCGGGCGGCCCCAAGGAACGCCGTAGGGCCCAGGAACTCTCAACGGGCGGGAGGCCAGCGGCTCGACGTCCGAATCAGCGTGGCACGGGGGTGGGAATGAGATCGAGGGATTTTTGGTGCGGCCTGGGTGTGGTCATGGCTCTCGCCGGGAGCCCGGCTCGGTCCACCGCGCAGGAGGCGCCGGGGACGGGATCGAGTGCGGGCGAAGGTGTGAGCCGTGGGGATACGTCGGTGATGCGTGCGCAAGCTCCCACGCGCCCGCGGTCCCCACAACCGACGGTCCCCGCCCCTCCGGCGCCTCTGGAGGCCCCGCGTCCGGTCCCGCCGGCACCGCCCACGGGAGCGCCGGGACCGCCCACACCTCCAAGGACGGCGCCCTCGCCTTCCTCCCCGCCGATCATACCGGGCGCGGTCACTCCCGCCCAGCCGGCACCCGTGACCCCGGGCGCTGGCACTTTGGCGGAGATGAGGGGGGCGCCTTACGCCGCCGCCCCGTACCCGGCTCCCCCCGCCGAGATGTTCGGCCCGTCGGGGCCGTCGCT
>JAFANO010000513.1 GCA_019232645.1 Planctomycetaceae bacterium
GGGGTGGAGTGGCGAGATGCCCCGGTAGACGTACGAGAGCGCGCCGAGCGTGCAACCGCTATTGCCGGTGGCGACCAGGGCCAAAAGGGCACTGGTCAGCAGGCTGCGAACCCAGCGCGGGGTGAGCGGGCCCCGGTGCCGCGCGGAACGGGTCATTGGAATCTCCCCTCCTTGGAATGTGCGCCAACGCGCCGGCGGGCGCTCCTGCCCACCAGACCCATCGCCGGGACCGTCCTCCGTCCGGTGCGTCCGACCGATCAATTCCGGCGTCGTGTCGAACCCCTTGACCGGTCCATGTGGTTGTTGTTATCGAACGCGGGTGACTTGGGGTGTGAGGAATTTCCCGGATCGGGCGCCATACTCCCCTTGCATCCCCGGGCCGTGGTGTCATACCTCGGACGGCGGAGGGGGACGACCCCTCCGCCCCGTGAATGGACCGGCCGCGGCCCACGACACGCTCGTCTGGATCCGAACGTCTTCGTTGGCGCGGCTTGTCATCGGATGGTCGGGGGATTAGAGTTGGGAGATGACGTTCGTCGACGTCGGGCGTCGTCGCATCGCGGGGGGGCCGCGCCGTGCGGGAGCTTGAGAGGCTGATCGGTCGGGTCTGGCGTCGGATGCGGTTCCAGCGGTTCCTGACGGCGCTGGTCTGGTGCTGGGGCGCGGCGCTGGCGGTCGTGGCGGTGGCCCTGGCGATCGAGAAGGTCGGGGGTCGAGCGCTGCCGGGGCCCGCGTGGTTGCCGCTCGCGATCGCCGGGGGCATCGGGCTGGTCGCGGCGGCGCTGATCGCTCTGCTCGAAGGGCCAAGCCGGGTCGACGCGGCGGTGGCGATCGATCGCGTCTTCCACCTCAACGAGCGGCTCAGCACGGCGCTGACACTCCCGGCCGAGCTGCGCGAGACCCCCGCCGCGCAGGCGCTCCTGGCCGATGCGATCCTGCACGTCTCGGCGCTCGACCTCGATTCCGAGTTCGGGCCGACCCTCCCGCGCCGCGCCTGGGTCCCCCTGATCCCCGCGGCCCTGGCCGTCGCGCTGCTGTTCGTCCCCGCCGAATGGGTGCAGCAGAAGGCGCGGGCCAGGTCGGCCGAGGAGGTCGATCCGAAGGTCGTGGTCGAACAGAGCCGGGCGCTCGGCCAGCGCATCGCCGCCCAGCGCAAGGAACTCGAGCAGGGTAAGCTGGCCGAGGCCGAGGAACTGCTGGCCAAGATCGAGAAGGCGGCAGGCGACCTCGCCAAGACCCCGCCCGGCCAGAAAGCCAAGGTCTTGGTCGAGCTGAACAAGCTGACCGACGCGGTCAAGGAACGCCAGAAGCAGCTCGGCTCCCCCGAGCAGATCAACCGCCAGCTGCAACAGCTCAAGGAGCTGGCCAGCTCCGGCCCCGCCGACGATTTCGCCAAGGACCTGGCCAAGGGCGATTTCCAGAAGGCCGCCGACGAGCTCAAGAAGCTCCAGGGCCAACTCACGTCGTTCCAGTCGACCGAGGCCGAGAAGATGGCCCTCAAGGAGCAACTCGGCGAGATGGTCAAGCAGCTCGAGAAACTCGCCAACCTCGACGAGCGGCGCAAGCAGCTCGAGGAGGCCCGCAAGAATGGCGGCCTTTCGGAGGAGCAATTCCAGCGCGAGATGGCCAAGCTCGACGAGCAGGCAAAGAGCATGAAGTCGCTCCAGCAACTGGCCTCAACGCTGGGCCAGGCGCGGCAGGCCCTGGAAAAAGGCGGGCTCCAGGAGGCGGCCAAGGCGTTGGGGCGGTGCCAGCAGCAGTGCGAGGCGATGGCCAAGCAGCTCGAGGAGCTGCAGTCGCTCGACGGCGCCCTGGCGGACCTCCAGGACGCCAAGAACGGACTGAATGGCGAGACCATGAGCCAGAAAGGCGAGAGCCTCGCCGGGATGGGCATGAACCCCCGAAACGGCCAGAACAACAGCCAGGGGCTCGGCCGAGGGCGGGGTCAGAACGACCGCCCCGAGGCGCCCGACCCGACCTCAATGTACAACTCCAAGGTCGAGCTCGAGCACCGCAAGGGCAAGGCGCTCCTCCAGGGTCTCGCCAGCTCAAGCAAGTCGGTCAAGGGCCAGAGCGTCATCGACATCCAGACCGAGCTGGCCACCACCGAGGGACTCTCGGCCGAGGCGCTGACCAACCAGAAGATCCCCAAGAACGTCGAGAAGCATATCCGGGGCTACTTCGACCAGATCAACAAGGGTCGGTGAGCGAATCCTTTTCGACCGGCGATCCGGCCCCGAAAGGGACCGCTCGGTGCGGGTCGAGAGACGCCGGCTGTCGCCCCGTGATGTCCAGGCCCAATCCACGACCGCCGGGGCGAGAAACACGCCGATACCCTGCCTGGATCAGGGGATCGGTCGGTTTCTTGGCTCGTCGACTGTCGTTCAGGTGTTGTCCATCGAGCTTCCGGAGACCTTGGAGTCGAGGACCTTCTCGATCGAGCGGACCAGCTTCTCCATGGCGAACGGCTTGCGGATGTAGTCGCGCACCCCGAGCATCTCGGCATAGGCGCGATGGCGGCTCCCCTCGTTCCCGGTGATCATGATCGTGGGGATCAAGCCGCCGGGGCGGCCCTTGAGTTTCTCGAGGACGAGGAAGCCGCTCTTCTTGGGCATCATCATGTCGAGGACGATCAGGTCGGGGTCCTCCCGCTCGGCGACCGTCAGGCCGGCGTTGCCATCGCGGGCGACCATGACCCGGTAGCCCTTGCCCTCCAGGACCATTCGCATCGGCTCGATGATCTCGTTATCGTCATCGATCAAGAGGATCGTCTTCTGAGGAGGAGGCATCGCTGTGACTCCGACGTCGGTTTCCTCGCAACCGGGGAACGGAAATTCATCATAAGCTGTCGCCAAGAGCGGAGCAAGGGTGACGGGGGACCTCGTCGGGGGCGTCGCCTGGCCGGCGACCCAATCTCGAGGTTCGATGCCTCCTCTCCCACCCGCCTTTCAAGCCCGCCTGACGTCCGCCATAATCTCCATCAGGAGGCCGGCGTGTTCAGATCGCGCCGGTCCCGGCCCTCACTCCGCAGCGACGTGACCCTACCGACTTCTCGCCCCGCTCCGGAAAGGATCGACAACTGATGGGACGATGGATCTGGTGGCTGGCACGACTCGGGTCATTGGGACTTTGCCTGATCTGGGCCGGTTGCGGCGCCGGCGACATCCCCGACCCGGAGTTCGACGCCCATGCCGCCACCGAATCGACGACCATACCCGTCGCCTCCAACGACGCACCGGCCCCGGCCGAGGAGGATTCGACGGAGCCCGCGGCCGCGCCGGCCGTGCCCGCGCCGGCTGAGTCGTCTGGCCGGTGGCCCA
>JAFANO010000542.1 GCA_019232645.1 Planctomycetaceae bacterium
CGGCCCCGTCGTGCAGTGGATGATGGCGACCTTCGTTGTACTTGTCACGCGACATGGCTCAGCCCATCCTTACGACAATGTAACCATAACCCATTTCAATACTTTGGCTTGCGATATTTTTTCGATTGAGTTGACATGGGTTTTGGCGAAAAAGGACTCGTGGTGCATGGCGCCACGAGATTGAGCAAAGAATTGGTTGGCAGCAACTTAGGATGTCCTAGATCCTAGACATGCCCACACCCGACTCCGGAAATCCTCGGGGCAGTTATTGAGACTTACGAAATTGCTGGAGAAAATGGGCCCAGATCGGATTGTTGCGGACAGGCCTCGGGTGATGTTCTAAACTCACCCTAGATGTCTGTTTCGTAAGCCCTTCGCCAAGTTCCGAGGTCATAAATCCTTTCGCAACAACGGTTGAAAACCGGCGAGGAACTTACGACACGGACATCTAGGCCCGATGCCATTGAAAGAGGTGTAACTCGATATGTCGCTCCCGGGATTTTTCCTCCCTCCCCTCGTGAAGGGGGAGGGAGAAAAATCTCGGCTCATAGGGTCAAATCGGTAGGGCTGACGGGTTTGGCCATCCCCAACTTCTTAGTTTCCTGATACTTAAGGCGGGCCAACGGCGTCCACCCGCCGTTCTGACCGCATGAGCCGAAATTTCAAGACCTGCAACGATTTATGGAGTTTTTCAACGGGATTGCATCTCGGCTCCGCGGGGGGACCGAGACGGCGCGCCTCCGTGCAACCGACCGCCGGGATCCTCACGCACCGGGACCGGACGGCACGCCCAGTCGGGGATCGACGGGGAAGCGCAGGGTCGGGGGATAGGATGATGCCCCGGGCCCGGACCGACGCCGGCGACGGCCCGGGGGGACGGCTGCCTTGGACGGGGCCGAGGGGCCGGGGGCCTTACCGACCGCGCCAGGGAACCGGCGGGCCCCCGCGCGGACGAGGACAGGCCGACGGCCCACGCCTTCACCCGGACCCTCGTCAAACCGTCGACGGTCAAGGAACGACGGGGCCACGGCATCATCGTCCGTGAGGGACACGCGGGGGGCTGGGTCCCGAGGGGACGACGGCACGGGATCGTCCCCTCCTCACCTCGGGTCGGCGGCGCGGGACGAGGAAGGGCCCCGCCGGGTCACCTCGGTCACTTCGAAACGGACCCCGTACCGGCCGGAAACCGCCACCTCCGCGTGGATACCCCTTGAAATTATAAAAAGTTATATATTAACATCATGGCGTCTCCTTTCGCTGCGCTGAGGCCACGATGGGGCTTCTGCCTCGAAGCGAGATCAATGATAGGGCTTACATCCCCATGATACAAGGGAAATCTGGTCTAAAAAAGACGGAAAAAAAGGATGTCTAATGTTGCTCCATGGTCGTTGCGACGGGACGCCACCGACCGGGCAGGACGCGCGAGCGGCTCCGGTCCCGGCGTGTACGCCGCCGCGGGAGGGGACTCCGGTGGGGCAGGAATGATCCACGGGCGTCGATCTCAGGCGGCCGCGGGCCCGAGGGCCCGGCGTCGCAGCGCTCGGGCCAGCGCGACCAGGTCGGCACGGCCGGCGGAGACGGCCAGGTAACCGGCGGCATAGGCCAAGGTACCGACGCTCAGGTGCGCCAGCAAGGGGAGCAATCGGGCTGGGGCGGCCGAGGCTCCGGGGGCGAGCGGGATCAGGGCGTGGCAGGTGCAGGTCGCCGCCGCCAGGGCGGCGGCCCCGGCCAGTGGGGCGCCCAGGGACCGGGCCAGGAACGTCGCCGGCTTGATCTCCAGGACGCGGAAGACGTGGATCCCCGGCACCAGCAGGTTCGAGAAGAGCGTCGTGAGGACCGTGCCCCAGATCACCCCGGAGACCCCCAGCCGGGTCGTCAGCACGTAGCTGATCGGCAGGTTGACCAGCGCCCCGGCCAGGGCCGACAGCGCGACGACCTTGAGTCGGCCCATGCCGATGGCCATCTGGACGGGCACCGCGATCACCAGCGGGATCGTGGCCACCAGGAAGAGCCGCATCAGCGGGGCCACCCGCGCGGCGTCGTAGCCGAGGCGGTCGCCGACCCAGAGCGACAGGAACGGCCCGGCGTAGATCCAGGCCAGCAGCGCCACCGGCAGGAGCAGGCCGACGTGCAGCCGCGGGCCGTCGTACTTGATCCGCTCGAGGCCCCGGGCGTCGCGCGCCGCCGCCAGGCTGGCGACCGCCGGCATGACCATCGAGGCGAGCATGCCGGCCGTCTGGCGGAGCTGCGCGAACGGCTTGCTCACGAGGTCGTAGACCGCGTTGGCCGGGCCCGGGTCGTTGAGCACGAAGCCCAGGATCGTGGTGTCGACCTTGTCAGCCAGCACCACGCTGAGCTGGATCAGGAAGATGTAGAGGCTGACGTGCAGCAGCGCCGCGTAGTCGTCGCGGCGGGCGCCGGTGAATCGGGGGACATGCCCCAGCTCGCGGACCATCACCCAGCCGCCCGGCCCGAGCGAGAGCCCGACCTGCACCACCGTCTGGGCCACGACGACGGCGAAGAAGTCGCACCCCGCGCCCAGGCCGGCCCAGAGGATCGCGAACCGGAGGATGACGATCGCCACCTCGAGCCGGGGGATGAAGTCGTACCGCCGCGCCGCCTGCAGGACGCCGGTGACGACCACCGACATGCCGTAGCAGGGGGCCGTCACCGCCTGGAGCCAGAGCAGCTTGACGACCAGGCGGTAGGCCGCGCCGTGGAACTGGGTGTGCGGCAAGGCGCCGAAGGCCACCCCCGCCAGCGCGGCGACCTGCACCAGCGCCATCGCCGCGTAGAAGTTCAGGCCGCAGGCGACCGCGCGATCGACGGCCGCGCGGTCGCCCCGCGTCCACGACTCGGAGACCTGACGCTGCAGCGCCGAGCCGATGCCGAACTCGAGCAGGAACTGAAAGAAGCCGAACCCCCAGGCGAAGCGGTACGCGCCCGCCTGGTCGGGCCCGATCGCCTCGAGGACCAGCCGGGTGCTCCAGAGGACGAAGACCGCCTGCAGCGGGGTCCGCAGCGCCAGCCAGAACGTGCCGCTGAGCAGGCGGCCCAGCACCGGCGGCAAGGCCCGGGCGCCGGGGATTGCGGTGGCGGTGGTCACGGGTCCCTTCCTTGGAGAGAGACAATGATGGTGGGTTCGCTCCGCGAAGCGCGGTCCCCATCATAGCCGCCCCCCGGCGTCGGCCAAGGCCAATCTCGCCGGACCCCGGCATTATATGTACAGGAAATCCCGGCGGTTGGCCTTGCCAGCCGCGGCGGATCTGGTTGTAATGTGTAAGGAAAGGCACCCTGGACGCGCCCGGCTCCCGGAATGTCGGACCGTTCCCTCCAAGTCGGGCTCGGAGGCTTTTCCCGATGCATGAGCGCATCGCCTATCAAGGAATTACGTTCGACGACGTCCTGCTCGAGCCGGGCTACTCCGAGATCCTCCCCCGCCAGGTCGACACGCGGACCCACCTGACGTCCCGGATCCCGCTGAACATCCCGATCCTGTCGTCGCCGATGGACACGGTGACCGAGGCCGAGTTGGCGATCGCGCTGGCGCAGGAGGGGGGCCTGGGCGTGATCCACAAGAACATGTCGATCGAGGAGCAGACCCGCGAGGTCGACAAGGTCAAGCGGTCGGAGAACGGAATCATCGTCGACCCGATCACCCTGCCGCCGACGGCCACCGTGGGGCAGGCGCGCGAGATCATGAGCGGGCACAATATCTCGGGGGTGCCGATCACCGTCAACGGCCGGCTCCGCGGCATCCTGACCCGCCGCGACCTCCGGTTCCTGGAGTCGAACGAGCTGCGGATTGAGGAGGTCATGACCAAGGACAACCTCGTCACCGCGCCGCCGAACACCGGCCTGGAGGAGGCCGACCGGATCCTGACGAAAAACAAGGTGGAGAAGCTCCTCCTGGTTGACGATGACTATCGACTGAAAGGGATGATCACGATCAAGGACATCGACAAGCTGCGCCGCTACCCCAACGCGTGCAAGGACGCGCGAGGCCGCCTCCGCGTCGGCGCGGCGGTGGGGGTGCACGACTTCGAGCGGATCGGTTCGCTGCTCGAGGCCGGCGTCGACGTCCTGATCGTCGATTCGGCGCACGGCCACTCCAAGAACGTGATCGAGACCGTGCGACGGATCAAGATGGAGTACGACATCGAGGTGGTGGCCGGCAACGCGGCGACCGCCGAGGGGGCCCGGGCGCTGATCGACGCCGGGGCCGACGCCGTCAAGGTGGGCATCGGGCCGGGCTCGATCTGCACCACGCGGGTCGTCACCGGTGTCGGCGTGCCCCAGGTAACGGCCGTCTACCAGGCGGCCAAGGCCGTCGCCGGCCGCGTCCCGATCATCGCCGACGGCGGCATCCGCTACTCGGGCGACATCACCAAGGCGATCGCCGCCGGCGCCCATTGCGTCATGATCGGCGGCCTCTTCGCCGGGCTGGCCGAGAGCCCCGGCGACACCATCATCTATCGCGGCCGGAGCTTCAAGACTTACCGCGGCATGGGATCGCTCGGCGCCATGGCCAAGGGGTCGCATGAACGCTATCGACAGGAGGGGGCCCCCAGGGCCGACGGCAAGAACGCCGCGCCCCAGAAGCTCGTCCCCGAAGGCGTCGAGGGCCGCGTCCCCTACAAGGGGCCGCTCGCCGAGTTCGTCTTCCAGCTCGTCGGCGGCCTCCGTGCCGGCATGGGCTACTGCGGCACCCGGACCATCGAGGAGCTGCGCACCAAAACTCGCTTCATCCAGGTCACCGGCGCCTCGGTCCTCGAGAGCCACCCGCACGACATCGTCATCACCCAGGAAGCTCCCAACTACTCCAGCTTCTCCAGCGACAACGAGACTGGACGCGGTGCGGTCTGAAAGTCACGCTCGTCGGGCCCGCCCCGCGGACCTCGACGGAAATCACGGGGACTACCGCTCTCGTGAGCCATGCTAGGGATGGTCCGCGGGGCGGGCCCGGCAGGTTCTGTAAAGATCCAGCGAACGGACCCCCTCGCAGTGTCGATGCCATGGGACCGGGCACGGGGATCATCACGAACCCCGCCCGCGCCCGGGCCCCGACGCCCCCGACTTGAGGAATCCGCGGGGCCCGATCAGGAAGGTTGGGCATGTGGTTGTCTCGTTCATCGTCGAACGGTACCTGTGACCCTCCCACTCCTGTAGGGCGTGGGCTTTCGGCTCACTTTTTGTAATGTTTCGATGCGAAGGGAATCGCAACGTATCGGGCCGCCGACCGGGAGGCCGGTCGACCCGCCCCAGCCAGCAAGGAGGCGTGGCTTGAGTCGCCCATCTTCGGCCCTGATCACGGCGGCCCTCGGGACCGCCATGACGGCCACAACGCTCATCGCCCAGCAGTCACCGTCACCCCCCGGCTCGGGGACGCCCGTTCCCTATAGCTCGGCGATGATGGCCTCGCGCGGGGCGCATCACCTACTTCGCAACGCCTGGGACTACCTGGAATACCAGGAGTACGATCGCGCCCTGGCCCTGTTCCGCGAGGCGGAGGCCCGGAAGAACGAGCTGAACGACCAGCAGAAGCTCCAGCTTGCCCAGGGCATCGACCGGGCCCGGCGCGGGCTTCGCGAGGCCGCCAACGCCTCGAGGCCGTCGTACGCCAGGTCCGGGTCGCTGCCCCGGCCCGGCGCCCTGGCGCTGGCCAGGCCGTCGCCCGAGGCCGAGGCTCCGGCGCGCGATCCGCTCCAGCTCGCCAGCACCTCCAACGCGCCGGCGAGGACGGACGCCGATCCCGCCGACTTGCCTGCCCTGCCCACGTCGAGGCCGATGGAATTGTCCGAGGCGCCCGCCGCGAGCTCCGCGCCCGACCTGGCCGGCGAGGTCGCGGCGGCCACGAGCTCCGCGCCGCCGCCGGCCCCCGCGCCGCTGCCGGAGTCCGACGAGCTTCGCGCCCCGGCCCCGGTACCTGCACTGCCGCCGGCCTCCGCGCCGCTGCCGGAGTCCGACGAGCTTCGCGTCCCGGCCCCGGCACATGCAACGCCGCCGGAGCCCGTGGACTTCGCCTCCGCACCCCCGCCGCCCTCCCCGCTCCTCGGCCCGACGGACCCGGCGGTAACGGTGGCGCCGAGCCCCAGGCCCGCGCTCGAGCCGACGGCGGCGCCGAACCTCAGGCCCGCGCTGACCCGCCAGAGCCTCGAACCGACGCCGAGGCCCGCGCTGACCCGTCCAAGCCTCGAGCCATCACCGAGGCCCGCGCTGACCCGCTCGGCCTCCGAACCGATCACCTTGACCTCGGCAACGGTGCCTCCGACTCTGACTCCGCCCCCGGACGCGACCGAACCCGACGCGGTGATGTTGCCCCCGCTGTCGAGCAGCCCGGCTCAGGCCCCGGCCGCCGCGCCGAGCCCAGACACCTTGCCCAGCTCGGCCCCGGCGGCGACGACAGAGCCGGCCGCCGCGCCGAGCCCGGCCCCGGCCCCACGGGATGCGGCGTCGCTAGCGGCCCCTCCTCCGGTCCCCGAGCCTGCCGCGGCTCCGGCCGAACCGGTGGCGGAGCCCTCGGCCAAACCCGGCTCCCCGAACTTGGGACCCGACCTCGAGGACCTGGCCCCCTTGCCCCCGCTGCCCGAGGTGCCGCCGCAGACCCCCGCGACAACGACTGAGCCGCCGCCCGCCGAAGTGGCGCCACCGGCTTCGGCCCCTGCTCCCACAGCCGAGGCCACGCCTCCGACCGCACCAAACGAGCCGCCCCTGACCGCGGGCGAACCCGTGGCGCCGGCCCCGGTCTCGACCGAGAAGATGCCCACGCTCCCGGCCGCGACTCCGGCTCGTGAGCCGGAAGTCTCGCTCCCCGCGGGGGACCCCTCAGTCCCGCACGCGCCCACTGAGGTCCAGACGAGCCCGGCCGCGGTCGAGCGGCCCGAGCCCTCGGCGCCGGCCGCCGAGGTGTCCGCGCCTGCGGCCGCGCCGGCCGCCGAGGTGCCCGCGCCGGCCGCCGAGGTGCCCGCGCCTGCGGCCGCGGTCGAGCGGCCCGAGCCCTCGGCGCCGGCCGCCGAGGTGTCCGCGCCTCCGGCCGCGCCGGCCGCAGTCGAGCGGCCTGAGCCCTCGGCGCCGGCCGCCGAGGTGCCCGCGCCTGCGGCGGCGGTCGAGCGGCCTGAGCCCTCGGCGCCGGCCGCCGAGGTGTCCGCACCTCCGGCCGCGCCGGCCGCCGAGGTGCCCGCGCCTGCGGCCGCGCCGGCCGCCGAGGTGCCCGCGCCTGCGCCCGCGCCGGCCGCGGTCGAGCGGCCTGAGCCC
>JAFANO010000593.1 GCA_019232645.1 Planctomycetaceae bacterium
GACGACGTCGAGGAAGTCATCGAGCCGTTCGGCCTGGCAGTAGTTGCGGGGCAAGCCATCGAGGACCAGCGTGTGCTGCCTGGGCAGGAGCAGGTCCTGCATCTCGAGGATCTGGATGTGCCGCTCCCAGATCCGGACGGTGAGGTCATCGGGCACCATGGTGCCCTGCGACGTGTACCGCGCGATCTCCTGGCCGAAGCGTCCGTACTTGGGGATCTTGCGGAAGACGTCGCCCATCGAGATGTGCACCAGGTCAGGCAACTGGCCGAGCACCGACCCCTGGGTCCCCTTGCCGCTCCCGGGCATCCCGAATAGGAGGATGGTGCGGTACTTGTGTGGCTCTGGCATCACAATACCTCAGTGAATCGAGATAAGTGTGGAGAGGGAACCGGTTCCTGGCTGGTTGACAGGGTAGCTGGGGCGACATCCCGCCGCGGAAGCGTCATTTCTATCCCATAATGAGGTCAAGCAGCGACTCTCGGCAATCCGAAATCAAGCAGGAAGCCGGCGGTCAGCGACACAGACCGCATTGTCTGCGGTAATGATCCCGGGAGCAAGAGAGTGCCTGAGACGCGAGTCCTCCTGCTTCGCCACGCCGAGACGTCGGCCCCCGACCGCTTCCACGGCGCCGAGTCGGACGTCGGCCTGGGGGAGCGGGGCCGTCGCCAGGCGGAGGCCGTGGCCGAAATCCTGGCGGCGGAGGGGCCCGATGCGCTGTATAGCTCGGCGATGCGGCGGGCCCTCGAGACCGCCGCGCCGATCGGCCGCGCCGCCGGCCTGGTGCCCCGGGTCGTCGAGGCGCTGCACGAGCGGGCCATGGGGCCGCTCAGCGGTCTTCGGCGCGAGGAAGGCCTGGACACCTATGTCGAGGCCAAGCGGCGCTGGATGGCCGGCGACCTCGATTTCACCCACGAGGGGGGAGAATCCTTCGCCTCGATCCGCCGCCGCGTGGTCCCGGCGCTGCGGGCGCTGGCCCGACGTCACCCGGGCCAGACGATCGTCGTCATCGCACACGGCGTGGTCATCCGCGTCGCCCTGACCTCCCTGCTCGAGGGATACGGCCCGGAGGACTTCGACCGCATCGGTATCGCCAACACGGGGGTCAACGACCTGCGGACCGACGGCGAGCGCTGGCGCGCCGTCGCCCTGAACCAGGCGCCGGAGATCGCCACCGAGGAGCCGCCCGGCCCCGATCCTCCCTCCGGTTAGGGCTCTCATACCCCTCTTTCTCGTTACCGCTTCAGCGTGTAGAGGTTCAGGTGCTCGAGGGCGTCGAGGAGCCAGGGATGGCTCCAGGGGGCGCGCAGGGCGTAGCCGACCGAGAAGACCGAGATCAGCAGCGCCGCCAGCGAGGGCCCGCGGACGAGCCGGCTCCGCTGGCCGGCCTCGACCCCCTCGGGCAGCAGCACCAGCCAGAACGGGATCAACCAGAAGAGCCAGCGCAGCCCCTGCGTCGAGCCGCCGTAGTTCCGCGCCTTCGGATTCCAGGTGTAGAAGGCGAACATCGCGACCGTCAGCAACAGGGTCAGCCAGGCCGTCGCCGACAGCCGATTCCTCGCGCCGAGCAGGCGCAGCGCCCCGATCCCCGAGAAGAGGAAGATCGGCGTCAGCGAGAACACGCCGTGGTGGCCTAGCGTCATGTGGAACAGGTAGACGCCGTACGGCTCGGGGTGGAGGTTCAGGTAATCCATCTCCAGGGGTGTGTTCCAGGCGCTCCCCTGGTAGGTGTACGACTTCGTCCCGAACTCCTCGTAGACCGGCCAGAACTGGCCGAACGCGAGGAACTGCGTCGCCAGGAACGCCGCGGAGGGGACCGCCGCCGCGGGGACGAACCAGAGGAGTGTCCTCCTGGGGAACCGAACAAGGAGCGTCGCGAACAGCAACACGCCGAACAGTGCGGCCGGCAGCTCGTTGCAGGCGCAGAAAGCCCCGAAGAGGCCGGCCGCCGTGAACGCCCAGCCCGACCGCACTCCCTCGCTCCAGATCCGGATGAACGCGTAGAGCGCGAAGAAGGCGCTCGACGCGGCGATGGTGTGGTTGTTCAGCGTCGTGTCGAACGCGAACAGGAACGACCCCCAAGCGGCGGCGAAGAGGCTCAGGAACCAGGCCCAGTCGTTCGGGGCGTGGCGATCGAGCAGCCTCGCGTACAGGACCAGGAAGGCCCACAGCGGCACCACGTTGAAGAGCACGACCAGCGGCTTGAGGTAGAAGACGGACGCCGGCCACCGGATCGGGTCTTTGGGCGTCTCGTAGACAAACGTGTTCGCCCCCTCCTTCTGGACGTTGCGCGGGCTCGGCTGCTGGCGGATCTCTTGATCGAGGGGGACGCCGGTGGCGGCCCGGATCGGGTAGAGGAGCCCGGCCATCAGCGTCGGCAGCAGCGGCGGCTTGCTCGAGTAGAAATGATCGACCACCTCCCCTTCCTTCCGGGCCCTGGGCGCGATCGCGTATTCGAATCTCCGGATCGCCCCGTCCTTGGGCCCCGGCGGCGCGAGCTTGTCGGGCTTCTTCACCTTGTCCTGCGTCTTGAACTGCCATGGGCAGTCGTCGATGGCGTACGAGCCTCGCTCCAGCAGGCTCCAGACGGTGCACCAGCGCGAGATGTCGTTGGCGCCGATCTGGGTGGGCATCCTCAAGGTCAACCCCAGCGCCTGCGCCGTCGCCACGCCGATGAGGATCTGTGCCACGAACTGCCGGGCCCGCGGTCGCTCGGGTCCGGGGCCGGCCTCGGCGGCTAGGTCGGCGATGGGATGGGACACGTCGTCGGGTCCGCTCATCGTGCTTCCAAAGCCTCCGCGTCCTCGACCGGACTCGCCTGCCGCGGCTCGATCGTCTCGGCGATGCTGTAGGTGTCCTCGACGCGGATGTTGTAGGAGGTGACCAGCTCGGCGAGGATACCGAGGCTGACCAACTGGGTCCCGACGCCCAGGAGCACCGCCGAGTAGATCAGCAGCGGCCGGTCGCCGATCGGTCGGTTCGCAGGGTCCATCCAGAGGATCGCCAGGTAGAGCATGCCCAGGCCGCCGAGGAGGAACATCACCAGGCCGGTTGCCCCCATGACGTGGAGCGGACGCTGGTTGAACCGGGTCAGGAACCGGACGGTCACCAGGTCGAGGAGCCCCGTGACGAGCCGCGCCACCCCGTACTTCGACGACCCGAATCGTCGGGCGCGGTGGTGGACCTCGATCTCGCAGACGCGGAACCCTCGGGCGTGAGCCAGGACCGGGACGAAGCGGTGCAACTCGCCGTAGATGCCGACCTCGCGGAGGACCTCGCCGCGGTAGGCCTTGAAGCCGCAGTTGTGGTCGTGGAGCCGGCAGCCGGTCAGGGCGCTGATCATCCCGTTGAAGACGCGGCTGGGATAGATCTTGTGCCAGGGGTCATGGCGAATCCGCTTCCAGCCATTGACGACGTCGAACCCCTGGCTGAGCCTCTCGAGGAACCGGGGGATTTCGGCGGGGTCGTCCTGGAGATCGCCGTCGAGCGTGAAGACGATCGCGCCCCGGGCGGCCTCGAACCCCGCGGTGAGCGCGGCCGCCTTGCCGAAGTTGCGGCGGAACCGGATGCCCCGGACCTTGGGGTCGGGCCGAGCCAGTCCCTGGATGACCGACCACGAGCCGTCGCGGCTGCCGTCGTCCACGAACAGGTATTCGACGGGACCGAAGGTCCCGGGCGCAAAGACGCGCTCGAGCTCGGCGTGGAGCGTGGGGAGGCTCTCTTGCTCATTGTAGAGCGGCACGACGACGCTGATCATGATGTCAATACCTGGAGTGCAACCCTGAAATTGGACCATCGAACTAGGGGGATCTTTTCTTAGAGACCGACCACGCGATCCTTAAGCTTGCTGATCCATTGCTCCTCAGAACTCACTTGGGGTCAAGCATTTCAGCGAAGAGTGAATATGCTCCTTAATGGCACGCACCATCGGCGGGTGGACACGGAGCCGCGAACGCCGAAGGCGTGGGACAACAGGCTGGCGGACATGCGGACCTCCCATCTTGGAGTCCTCTTACGGAACTCCAAGTGGAATCAGCCTGTCCGCCATTTTCAAGCCCGGCGCGCGCTACCGCCGGATGAACCTGAAATAGCGAGCAGGCATCGTCGCACCAATCCTCGCTGACAGGCAGGGGATCTCGCCCTATAATTCGGAGACGATCCCGGAGGACGACGCCCCCGCGATCAGGAGGCCGACCAATGATCGCCGAGGCGACCGAGGACCTGCCGGCGATGCCGGCCGAGGGAGGCGACGAGCCGATCGGCGGCCGTCCCGAGGGGCGACGCTCCCCCGTCGCTCATGCCGAGTTCCTCCCGGCCGATCACCACTGCCGCGCAAGAACGACCCCACCGCCGCCGTTCGTTACGCTTCCAACTCTGACTTGCGACGACTGTCGTGGAAGGAGATGATTCAGGCCCACTAACCCAAGTCACAGCGTCCGGTTTCGCTCGCGACGTGGCGGTTGAGGCCGTCCTAAGTGCTTCGCGGGGAACGATTTTTCCAAAAAAATAGGTTGTTGAATTGGCGATGTAGTAAATTAGGATTTATAGACGGTCACGACCAGACGCCGTTCCTTTCGAGAGGATTTTCGAATGTGCGGAATCGTCGGATACACGGGCCATCACGAGGCGAGCTCGGTCCTGGTGACGGGCCTGCGCCGACTGGAGTATCGAGGGTACGATAGCGCGGGGATCGCCACGCTTGACCCGTACGGGTTGTTCGTCCGCAAGCGCGCGGGGCGGGTCCGGGTGCTGGAGGAGGCGCTCGAGGTCGAGCCCGCGAGGGGCACGTGCGGGATCAGCCACACGCGCTGGGCGACGCACGGCCCGGCCAGCGATCGCAACGCCCACCCGCACCTGGGCGGCCGTCCCGGCCGCCTCGAAGTCGCGGTCGTCCACAACGGCGTGATCGAGAACCACGCGGCGCTGCGCCGCGAGCTGGAGTCGCAGGGCTACCATTTCAGCAGCCAGACCGACACCGAGGTCATCGCGCACCTGGTGGCGCGCGAGCTCGGCGACGACGACGACCTGTTCCAGGCGGTGCTGCGCGTGCTGCCCCGGCTGGAGGGGACCTATGGGCTGGCGGTGATCAACCCGAGGAGTCCCGGCCAGGTCATCGGCGCGCGGCTGGGCAGCCCGCTGGTGGTCGGCGTCGGCGACGGCGAGCACCTGCTGGCGAGCGACCCGGTGGCGATCGTGCCGCACACGGCGCGGGTCTCCTACCTCCAGGACGGCGAGGTGGTCCGCCTGACCCCCCACGACCTGGAGGTCCGGCACCGCGAGCGGGGGGTGATCACCCCCCGGATCGACCGGATCGACTGGAAGCCCGACGCGGTCGAGCTGGGCGGGCACGCGCACTACATGCTCAAGGAGATCCGTGAGCAGCCCGACACCGTCCACGACGCTTGCCGGGGCCGGCTCCGTCGCAGCGAGGGGACGGCGCAGTTCGGCGGGCTGAACATGACCCCCCGCCAGCTCCGCAGGATCCGCCGGATCGTCTTCGCCGCCTGCGGCACGAGCTGGCACGCCGCGCTGGTCGGCGAGTACCTCATCGAGCGGCTGGCCCACCTGCCCGTCGAGGTCGAGTACGCCAGCGAGTTCCGGTACCGCAACGCCCCG
>JAFANO010000150.1 GCA_019232645.1 Planctomycetaceae bacterium
TCGGTGGCGGCCTCCTCTCCGTCGGCGCGCAGATCGGCGAGCAGTTCCTTCTGCTCCCCCGACTTAGAGAGAGAGGGGTCGGGGCGGACCTCCTCGCGCAGCAAGGGAACGACCTTCCCGGTCAGCGATTGGAGCGGATTATCGCCCGGCCTCAGGATCGCGACCGGCCAGCGGGCGCTGCCCTCGATCGTCCCCGCCTGGAGGCTCGGCACGAGGCCCGCCAGCACCACCGACGACTTGCCGCTGCCCGATGGCCCCAGCACCCCCAGGAACCGCACCCCCTGCGCCGCCCGAACCTCACGTCGCAGGGCGCTGACCAGCCAGCCGGTCAGGCTCGCGCGGCCGAAGAAGAACCTCGCGTCCTCGGGCCGGAACACCTCCAGGCCGCGATATGGGCAGACCCCCTCGTATCGAGTCGCGTCCAACTCCGGGGGTTTGGTCCCCGTGATCCCCCAGATCAAGCTGCGGAAGGCCCGCTCATCGTCGAGCGTCGTGAGGAACTCGACCCACGACGCGTTGATGAGGAACTCCAGGTGGGCCACGTCGCCCCGTCGGGGTCGCTCGGCGCCGGGGAGCAGCACCGGGATGACGTGGAACGCCTCGTCGCGTGCCCGCTTGTCGATGGCGACCTGGAGTTCCTGCCTCTGCCACGGCCCCAGGCCGCTCGGCCCCAGGAACACCACGCAGGTCTTGCTGTCGTGCAGCGCCTCGGCCAATGCCGGCTGGAACTCCCGACCGGGAGCCAGCTCCCACACCTCCAGGTAGAGATTGAGTTTCTCTCCCTTGAGCCGCCCGGCTACCTCCTGGACGGCCAAGCGATCCTGGGAGTTGTACGACAGGAACGCGTCATAGCGCTTCGACCCGAGGGAAGACATCGCGGACCCTCACGGCGCGGCGGCATCGGGCCGAGGCGGTCAAGCCCCCTTGCGCCTGCCTCCGCCGCTGGCCCTCGGTGTCCGGCGTCAGCATACCGCCTCGGTGCTTCCCAGATGATATTTGGTCAACCTTGACGATTCAATGATTTTGTGCCCCCTGCTTGCGCTTCTCGCGCATCCCCGGGGGTGCGTCTTTCGGTCCCGATCGCGTACGGTTCGCACCCTCGGGAGCAGGAATTCCGCCCGTTTGTTGTCGTCAGGCCGATCCTGTCGCCGTACCATAACGGCGGCCCCCAGTTGGTCCAACTTCAGGGGCGCACTTCAGGGGACACCGCGCGCCCGGGCTGCCCCAGCGCCAGGAGCGCATGGCCCATTTGGACCTGGGCGCCGGCCTCGTTGTCGCGGTCGATCGCCTTCGAGAGCAGGGAGATCGCCCGGTCGAGGGCGGCGACCGCCTCTTCGGGCCGCTCGCGGCGGAGCCTCAGCGACGGGTCCGGCTGGTCCCGTAATCGATCCGGAGCGGGACGGCCCCCTCGGGCTCGGACTTCGCCGCGCGGCGGCGTCGGCGGCGACCGGGGAGATAGCGGTCGGCCAGGATCACGAAGGCCGGGACGAGGATCGGCCGGACCAGGAAGGTGTCCAGCAGGACCCCCAGGCCCAGGGCGAACCCCAGCTCGCGCAGGGCCGTCAGGCTCCCCGTCAACATCGAGCCGAACGTGCCCGCCATGATCAGGCCGCACGAGCTGATGATCCCGCCGGTATGCGCGATCGCCAGCCGGGTCCCCTCGGTCGTCCCATGCTCCTCCTCCTCCTCGATCACCCGCGACATCAGGAAGATGTTGTAATCCTCGCCCACGGCCACCAGGATCACGAACAGGAAGAACCCGACCTTCCAGTCGAGCCCGACCCAGGGTTCGGGGCCGCGGTGCAGCGCCTTGAAGACCAGCTCGGTCAGGCCGAGCGAGGCGAGGTAGCCGAGCACGACGGTCGCGATCAAGTAGAGGCAGATGCCGGGGCGGCGGAGCAAACCGACCAGGATGACGTAGACGCCGATGGTCACCAGGACGTACATCCGCCGCTGATCGACGGTGGTGACCCGCTTCAGGTCGTTGACCGACGCCGTGGCGCCGGCCATGCCGATGTCGGAGGCGCCCGCCAGCGGCTGACCGGGCCCCATCGCGGCCTTCAACGTGGCATACACCTTGGCGAGCACCCGCAGACTCTGATCCGAGAACGGGTCGGTCCGGAACACGACTTCGATCTTGGTGATGTGGCTCTCGTCGACCCTGT
Organism: Planctomycetaceae bacterium; assembly: GCA_019232645.1. GTDB lineage: Bacteria > Planctomycetota > Planctomycetia > Isosphaerales > Isosphaeraceae > JAFANO01. The sequence continues at coordinate 2,166 of JAFANO010000150.1, forward strand.
CCTTCGGGTTGAGGCTGACGTAGCGGGCGTCGATCGCGGGGCGCATCGCCTGATCCGCGAGCCGCTGGAACAGGCTTCTCTGGGCGATCGGGATCGAGGGGATACCCAGGGGCTGCGAGATCGAGCGGACCTCGGCGACGCCGCCGATGGCGCTGAGGCGGCGGCTGACCTGGTCGATCGCCTTGCGTCCCTCGTCCGAGCGGAAGTTGAGCGTGGGATGCCTGATCAGGAGCGTCGTCGGGCTCAGCTCGCCGACGGCGAAGTAGCGCTGCACGACCTGCGCCCCGATGACGCTCGGCTGATCGGGGTTGAGGTCGGCGAG
>JAFANO010000203.1 GCA_019232645.1 Planctomycetaceae bacterium
CTCCCGAGCGGATCCCCGTCGTAGGGTCCGTCGCGCGGGCGAGGTTGCCTCCGAACGGCCCGCACGGCGGACCCCCCACGGCGAGATACTCACGCGGCGATTGCCCTCATCGCACCGCAAAGAGGTTGTTTTCCGATGTCAACTGCAACGACCGTCCTCGGTCCTGTCTTCGACTGGAAGCGCTGGCCCGAGTCCGAGGCCCTGATCGAGAACTGGATCGAGTCGGCCCTGGCCGGCAACGCCTTCGCCGCGACGTTGTCCGAGCGGATGCCCGCCGAGACCAGCACCCGGTTCCAGGACTGGGTCGATCACCTGGTCGTCTCCGACCGGCCTGGCCTGGGCCGACGGCTGGATGGGCTGGGGTTCGTGCGTCAGGCGGCGATGTATGCCGTCGGGGTGCCGGTCCATGCCCATGAGAACGGCATCTTCCCGAGGGTCGCGTTGGCCTCGGGGTCGGGCCCCGAGGTCCGGGAGGTGGCGCTCAAGGTCGAGTCGGTCGCCGATTTCTCGAGGGCGCATGACCTGGGCCTGGAGATCGAGGGGTACGCGCTGGGGCCCTACAGGGTCGGCCGGATCCCTGGCGAGAGGACGAGCCTGGCGGTCGTCGAGCGGCGCGGGTACGCGGGGTTCGAGCCGTTCCCGGGCGAACTGGCCCGCGAGGGCCGGATGAGGCCCCACGCGGCGCGCGACGCGCTGGCCGCTCGCGACCTCTGGCTGGCCCGTCGCCGTCGGTTCGACGACGACGCCGAGGGGTTCGACGCGACCGAGGCGACGCTCGCCCGGATGATCGAGCTGGCCGGGTCGGTCGACCTGGCCTGCCACCTCGTCTTCGAGGTCGAGCGCGCCTACTGGCAGTCGCGGAATCACGCCGCGCGGGTCCAGAAGGCACGGCAGGATCGGCTCGGCCTCGGCTGGGCGAACCACGACCACCACACCTTCCGCTGCTCGCGGCGGTTCTTCCCGCGCGTCATCGGGATGCTCACGTCGCTCGGGTTCGTCCTCCGCGAGCGGTTCCACGCGGGCGAGCACGCCGGCTGGGGCGCCCAGATCCTGGAGCAGCCGAGGGCGGGGATCGTCGTCTTCGCCGACCTCGACCTCGCCCCCGACGAGGCCGCGCACGACTTCGCGCACCACGCCCTGCCCGACCTGCCCCGGCCCAACACCGTCGGCCTCTGGGTCGGCCTGCACGGCGAGTCGATCCTCGAGGCCGGCATGCACCACCTCGAGGCGCGGTTCGACTTCGACGCGCTGCGCGAGGGGCTGAAGGCCGAGTCCGGGATCGAGGTCATGAAGCCGTTCTCCGACTTCCCCTTCCTCCGCCAGGCGTTCACCGAGGGCGAGCGCTGGCCGGTCGCCCGGCCCCGCGCCGACCGCTGCCTGGCGCTGGGCTGGATCGACGCCGAGCAGCACGCCAAATTCCTCCGCGAGGGCGCCATCGGCAGCCATCTCGAGGACCTCCAGCGGCGCGAGGGCTACAAGGGCTTCAACCAGCAAGCCGTCAGCGCCATCATCGCCGCCACCGACCCGAGGCTGCACTGAGCCTCGGGACGCCTCGGCCCGGCCTTCCCCCGCGCGGCGATGAGCCCTCGTGGCCCGGCCAGGGCGACATCGCCACCCCCTATCCGATCGGAACATGATGCTTGATCATCGCGGTGTGTGCCCCTCCCGACTCACGGTCTCCCGATCCGGAGCCTCGCACGTGTCCGAATTCAATCCGTACGCGCCCCCCCGGGCGGATGTCTCCTTCGGGCGAACCCCCGCCGGCGATGACGCGGGCGTCTGGAAGTGCGGCAAGCTCCTGGTCATGACCAAGGACGCCGCGCTCCCCGACCGTTGCGTGCGGTGCAACCAGCCGGCCGACGGCCTGCGGCTCCGGCGCAACCTCTCGTGGCATCCCGCCGCCTGGTTCCTCCTGCTCGCGATGAGCCCCCTGCTCTACATCATCGTCGCGTTGATCGTCCGCAAGACGGCCAAGATCGAGGTCGGCCTTTGCGAGGAACATCGCGCGCGGAGGCGTCGAGCGATCACCATGGGCTGGCTCGTGAGCCTGGCCGGGATCGCGCTCATGCTCGGCCTGGGCGTCGCCGTGCCCGATCAATACACAGGCATGGGCATCCTGATCGGCGTGGTCATCCTCTTCATCGGAATCCTCTATGGCGTCATCGGCGCGCAAGTGACGCCCCCCAAGAGGATCGACAAGCGATTCGTCTGGCTCAGCAGGGTCAGCCCCGACTACCTCGCGCAACTGCCCGCCTGGGGCTAATGAGCCCGATCCCACCCATCCGGAGCGGAGCGCCATGGGTCACGCCTCTCCCTTGATTGTCGTCGGCTTGATGATCCTGTCCGCTTCGGCCCCGGCGCGGGGCGCGGGAGGGAACCCGCCGGAAGAGCTGCTCAAGGAGAAGGATTTGCGCCGATCGGGGACGACGTATGTCCTGGGAGCGGAGTCGGAGGTCCAGAAGAAGCTACACGATACCCGGGCCTTGTATCAGCAGCTCTCGTTCTCCGAGAGGAAGCAACAGGAGTTCGCGCAGGGGGTCGCCGGCAACACGGCGCTGATCCAGGATCTGACCCAGCAGCGGATCATGCTCAACCAGCAGCTCCAGCAAGCGGCGACGGTCGCGCAGAATAACCAGCTCGTCGCGATGATCAACGAGCTCACGGACCGCTTGAACCTGCTCCGCGAGGCGGCGGCCGACCCGACCACGAAGCGGGAGCTCGACGCCTTGGTCCCCCGCCAGCGCGAGGCGTTCGTCCAGGCGGTGATCGGCCTCAGGCATCTCGTCGACGTGACCTCGGAGAGATACAAGGCCCTGGCCGAGGATCCACAGGTCAAGGAGGCGCTGGCGGACCTGAACCGGAAGACCAAGGCGAAGCTGACGCTCGGCCCCTCCCGCAGCTTCCTGGCGAGCGCGAAGCTGCTCGAGAAGGTCGAGGCCTCGGTGCTCACCGCGACCGTCGAGCTGCGCAAGGCGGGGGGCGTGTACTGGCTCGACGCGACGTTCAACGGCAAGGTGACCAAGCCGATGGTCTTCGACACGGGGGCGGGGATCACAACGTTGCCGGCCGAGCTGGCCGACGAGATCGGCCTGAAGCCCGGCCCGACCGATCCCTCGGTCTCCTGCAAGACCGCCGACGGCACGGTGGTCAGGGCGAAGCTGATGACGGTCCCCGCCCTCCGCGTGGGCAAGTTCACGGTCAAAGACGTCGAGTGCGCCGTGATGCCCCGAGGCAAGGCGGACGTCCCCCCGCTGCTCGGCGTCACCTTTCACAAGTTCTTCACCTACAAGTTCAGCCCCGAGTCGGGGACGCTGGTCCTGACGAAGGTCGACACTCCCGAGGAGCAGGAGCGGAGGGCCGCTCCCAGGACCGGTTCGTCCCGGGCGTCGCGATCGAGGCGAGCGGCGAGGCCTGATGGCCCGTCCACCTCGGGCAACAAGGGCGATCCCGCCGGCCCGAATTGAGGCGACCGGGGCGATCGGATCAGCCTTCCGACCAGCCTTCTTCTCCGATCAGCTTGACGAACCGGCAGGGCATCAGGACACGCTGGATGGGGAAGCCGTGGACTTTGCGGATCAGGGTCAGCTCCTGCGCGTCTTCCTCACCCAGCGGGGCGATGAGGATCCCTTTCTCGTCAAGCTGTTCGAACAGCGTCGCGGGGAATCCGGGAGCACCGGCGGTGACCAGGATGCGGTCGAAGGGGGCCTCCTCGGGCCAGCCGAGTGTGCCGTCGCCGATCCGGTAATGGATGTTCGTGCGGCACAGGCCGTCGAGGATCGAGCGCGCGCGGAGCGAGAGGATGGTGAGCCGCTCGATCGTGAAGACCTCGGCCGCCATGAAGCTCAGCACCGCCGTCTGATAGCCGCTGCCGGTGCCGATCTCCAGGACCCGCTCGGGACCGCGCAGGGCCAGCTCCTGGGTCATCACCGCGACGACGTAGGGCTGGCTGATCGTCTGTTCCAGGCCGATCGGCACGGCGCGGTCGTCGAGCGCGTGGCTCCGCTCGGCCGGGGGCAGGAACCGCGCCCGCGAGATCCGCGCCAGCACGTCCAGCACGCGCGGGTCGTCGATCCCGCGGGCCCGGACCTGCCGGGCGATCTCGGCGCCGGGGGCGTGGTCAGGCGGGTCGGGGATGGACATGTTCGCCGGTCTCTTCGAGCTGGAAGTCTTTCACCTCGAGCTGGACCTCGCGCTTCCCGCGCCACTCGCTGATCGAGGGCTGGAAGACGAGCGAGCAGGGCGTGTCCGCCGCCAGCTTCTTCCCCTTCTCGGCCATGTTCCAGGCGATCGCCTTGACGACCTGGCCCCCTTGCGTCACGCGGAGCTGGAGGTGGTTCTTCCGCTCGCCGACGGGGCGGGGGTCGCCCAGGATCCGCACGTTGCTGGCCAGGAGCAGCGGTGAGGGATTGCCGATGCCGTGGGGCTCGAGCATCTCGATCTCCTCGACCACCTTCAAGGTAAGCGTCCCGAGGAGGACCTCGGCGTCGATCGTGAGGACCTTCTGGAATTGTTCGGCCGTGAGCGAGGCGCGGCAATGCCGTTCGAACCGCTCGGCGAAGACGGGCAGGTGGCCGATGGGGAGTTTGAGGCCCGCGGCGGCCTTGTGGCCGCCGAAGCCGATCAGGCCCTCGGAGCAGGCCTTGATCGCCGCATAGAGGTCGAGGCCGGTGATCGACCGCGCCGAGCCCTGGCCGATCTCGTCGCCCAGGGCCACGAGGATCGTCGGCCGGTGGTAGGTCTCGACCAGGCGGCCGGCCACGATCCCGATGACGCCCGGGTGCCAGCCGGGACGCCCTAGGACGATCGCACCGCGGTCCCCCAACCCGCCCTGGGCGGCGATCAACTGGTACGCTTCGGCGACCATCTCGCGCTCGACATCCTGACGCCTCGTGTTGCAGCGGTCGAGCTCCTCGGCGATCTCGCGCGCCAGGATAGTGTCGTCGGTCGTCAGCATCTCGACCGCCCGCTGGGCGCGCTCGAGCCGCCCCGCCGCGTTGATCCGGGGGGCCAGGCCGAAGCCGACGTTCCCCGTCGTCAGTTGCTTCTTGCCGAGGCAGCCGGAGACTTCCATCAGGGCCCGCAGGCCGACCGACGGCTCGGCGAGGATCCCGGCCAGCCCGTGCCTGACGAGGATCCGGTTCTCGTCGCCGATCGGGACCACGTCAGCGACGGTGGCCATCGCCACCAAGCCGATCGACCGGACCAGGAAGTCGCGGAGGTGCGGCGACGCCTTCTTGCCGTCCCCGAAACTCTTGGCGATCTGCCAGGCGAGCTTGAACGCGACGCCGGCGCCGCAGAGGTCGCGGCAGGGATACCGGCTCCCGGGCAGCCCTGGGTGGACGATCACGTCGGCCTCGGGGAGGTCCGCGCCGATCGTGTGGTGGTCGGTCACGACGAACTCGAGCCCTAACTCCCGCGCCAGCCGTGCCTCGCGGATCGCCGAGATCCCGCAATCGACCGTGACGACCACCTCCGCCCGGTCCTCGGTCGCGAGCCACCGCAGGGCCTCGGCATTGACCCCATACCCCTCGTCGACCCGATGCGGGATGTAATAGCCGACGTCGCCGGCCCCCGCCAGGCGAAGGCAGGCCCAGAGGATGCTCGTCCCGCAGACACCATCGACGTCGTAATCGCCATAGATGACGATCCGTTTCCGGCGGCGGAGGGCGCTGACGATCCGGTCGGCGGCCTCGGCGGCGCCGGGGAGCAGCTCGGGGTCGTGCAGGCTCCCGAGTCGCGCCTGGAGGAACGCCCGGGCGTGGCCCGGCTCGTCGATTCCCCGGTTCAGGAGGAGCTGCGCGACCAGCGGCGACAGGTTCGCCTCCCGGCTCAACGCCGTGATCCGCGCCGTGTCGTGGGGCCGCAACCGCCATCGCGTGGTCATCATCGACCAACCTCTGGGAGGATCATGCCGCCGGGGCACGCACGGCTCGTGAAGGGGATCGAGGGCGGACACGCCGGGCCCGCGAGGCCTCGGCGCTCACTCGTCCTCGCGTGGATTATAACTGGCCCCTATCTTGCCTCCATCCCGCCCGGCGGGCGGCCGCCGCTCCTCCGCGTTGTAGTGCCCGAACCACCCCCGATGTCGGGCCCAGAGATACATCGCCCAGGACGGGACCACCATGATCAGGCAGGAGATCGTGAACAACAGCCGCTTCGGCAAGGGCGACTGAAATGCCAGCGCCTCGCCGAAGAAGTTCATGCCGAAGAAGCCCGCCACGAACGACATCGGCAGGAACATGACCGTCACGAGAGTCAATGTCTTCATAATGTCGTTCGTCCGGTTCGAGATGGCCGACAGGTAGGTATCAAGCGCCCCCGAGATCAAGTCGCGCTGGGTCTCCATGATGTCATGGACGCGGACGACGTGGTCGTAGACGTCGCGGAAGTAGACGCGATGCTCGGCGAGGACCGGGGCATATTCGTCGCGGGCGAGGCGGTTGAGCACCTCGCGTTCGTGGATCAGGACGCGGTGGAGCTTCAGAGTCGCGCGCTTGACGCGGAAGATCCTCTGGAGGATCCCGGGCGTCGGCCGGCGGAAGACCTCCGTCTGAGCGTTATCGATGTCGTCGTCGAAGTGCTCGATGGCGGGGAGATATTCGTCGACGCAGGCGTCGAGCACGTGGTAGAGCGCGTCATCGGCGCCGTGCTTGAGCCGCTTCTCGGGATCACGAGCGATGTTGCGCCGGAGCTGCTCGAGCGTCGCCAGGGGCCGGTTGTGGTAGGTCACCAGGTAGTTGGGGCCGAGGAAGATGTCGAGCTCGTGGAACCGGAGTCGGTCGGTCCTGGGGTCGAAATCGATCGAGTGAAAGACCAGGTAGAGGTAGTCGCCCCAGTCGTCCACCTTGGGCACGTGGGTGTCCTTGAGGGCGTCCTCGATGGCCAGCGGGTGGAAGTGGAAGACGTCGCGCAGCAGC
>JAFANO010000461.1 GCA_019232645.1 Planctomycetaceae bacterium
CAAGATGTTGTGAGATTGTTAAACCACCTCCAAAGGGCTGGCTGGACGCACCGCACCAGAGACAAACACGGCCTCAGTCCCTCGCAGGGACGCGGCTCCAGTATAACGACAACCCAACGCCATTTTCATGCGGTTCAGGGTGACGCCATCGCGTCATGAGGACTCTTCCCGCGAACAGGCCGGCGAGTCAAGGCGCGGCGATCAGGTTTCGAGCCCGTACTCGCGGATCTTGTCGAAGAGCTGCCGCCGGCTGATGCCGAGGCGTTCGGCGGACCTGGTGCGGTTGCCGCCGCAGGCGCGGAGGGCGCGCTGGATGGCCCGGCGCTCGACCTCGGCCAAGAGGGCACGGAGGGGGACGAGGGCGCCGTCCTCGTCGGTCTCGGCGGGGAGGGAGAGGGCGGCGGCGGGCTCGTCGACGTCGAGGTGGTCGGGCAGGATGGCGCGGCCGCGCGCGGCGATCGCGGCGCGGGCCAGGGCGTTCTCGAGCTGGCGGACGTTGCCAGGCCAGGTCATCGCCTCGACCTTCGCCAGCGCCTCGGGGGTCAGCGACAGGTCGGACCAGCCGTATTTCCGCTCCAGGCGGCGGAGGACCTGCTCGGCCAGGGGCGGGATGTCCTCGGGGCGGTCGCGCAGGGGCGGGATCGCGATCCGGACGACGTTGAGGCGGTAGTAGAGGTCCTCGCGGAACCGGCCGGCGGCGACCTCCTTGGGCAGGTCGCGGTGGGTCGCCGAGATGACCCGAGCGTCGGTCTTGAGCGTCTCGGTCCCGCCAACGCGCTCGAACTCGCGACGCTGGAGGACGCGGAGCAGCTTGGCCTGCGCCGCGGGGGGCAGCTCGCCGACCTCGTCGAGGAAGACCGTGCCGCCGGCGGCGCGCTCGAACCGGCCGGGCCGCTGGCGGTCGGCACCGGTAAAGGCGCCCCGCTCGTGGCCGAAGAGCTCGCTCTCGATCAGGGCCTCGGGCAGCGCGCCGCAGTTGACGCCGACGAACGGGCCGGCGCCGCGCCGCGAGTGCTTGTGCAGCGCGGCCGCCACCAGCTCCTTGCCCGTGCCGCTCTCGCCGACGATCAGCACCGGCTCGTCGGTCGCCGCGGCCCGGCCGATCGCCTTGAAGACCGCGCGCATCGCGGCGCCCCGGCCGACCAGGACGGGGTCCTCGTCGGGCGCCTCGGGCGCCTCCTCGGCCTCCTCCTCGCGGTCGCGGAGGGCGCGGACCTCGGCGACGAGGGCGCGCTGGCGGAGGGCGCGCTTCAGGGTGAGCAGGACCTCGTCGAGGTCGAACGGCTTGGTCAGGTAGTCGTAGGCCCCCCGCCGCATCGCCTCGATGGCGGCGGCCGAGCCGCCAAAGGCCGTGATGACGATCACGGGCAGGTCGGCCAGCGTCGGGCCGAGCTGCCGGAGCACCTCCAGGCCGTCGGGGCCGGGCATCTTCAGGTCGAGCAGGACCGCCGCGGGGGCCTCGGCGCGGATCAGCGCCAGCGCCTCGGTGCCGCTGGCCGCCTCGAGCGTCCGGTAGCCCTCGGCCTGGAGCAGCCGGACCAGGTTGCGGCGGATCGTGCGGTCGTCGTCGGCGACCAGGATCGGTTCAGGCTCGACCATTGGGACCTCGTTTCGGCGGCCCGACGACCGGCAGCGACAGGGTGAAGACGGCGCCCGGGACGTCGGGCCGCGACTCGGCCCGGATCTCGCCCCGGTGCGCCAGGGCGATCTCGCGGGCGATCGCCAGGCCCAGGCCGGTGCCACCGGCCTTGGTCGTGAAGAACGGCTCGAACAGGTGCGCGACCACCTCCGGCGTCAGGCCCGGCCCGGTGTCCGCGACGCTCGCCTCGACGCGCCGGCCGGTCGGGTCGAGGCGGGTCGCCAGCCGGAGCGCGCCCCCCTCCGGCATGACCTGGAGCGCATTGGTCGTCAGGTTGCGGAAGACCTGGACCAGCGCCGGCGGCGCCATCGCGACCGGCGGCAAGTGCGGGTCGAGGTCCACTTCGACCCGCACCCCCTTATCCTGGGCGTTTACTGAAGCCAGCCGGGCGGCCTCGGCCAGGACGGCGTTCAGGTCGCTGGGGGTCAGGTCTTGGGTGTCGGC
>JAFANO010000655.1 GCA_019232645.1 Planctomycetaceae bacterium
CTGATGGCCGTCCGCCGACGGGTCATCGGAGGGGAGCCGCTGTCGGCACCACGGCCGATCGCGTCGTGGATGTCATGGCGGCTTCGGCTGGAGGATGTGCCCCATCATTTCGAAGTGCGCGTCGAAGCCGAAGACCTCGTCGACGGCCTGCGCGCTCAAGAGTGCAAAGGACGTGCAGTCGGTGAACGAGAGTCGGACATCGGCGTAGCGGAGGAAGTGGGCTTCGGCCTCGGCCCAGAGGTCTTCCGTGATGCGATGCACCCTCAAGATCCCCTCGTCGATGGCCTCGTGGATGAGGGTGAGGAACTTGGCGGCCTTCGCATGGCCGACGTCGTAGCGGAGGCGAGTGACGACCTCGTCGAGCACGAAGTCGGTGGTCATGGCCTGACCCCCGATGGCCATGAGCGCCTGGAAGTAGCCCTTGCCGGCCTCGTGGAACTGATCCGACTCGATCAGGACCGAGAGCCAGCCGCCCGCGTCGATGAAGACGATCATGGCGCATCGCCCGGCCGCACGTCATGGGCGATCGAGGCATCGGTCGGCCCGCCCCGGACGAGCCCGATCATCTTCCGGAACGGCCCGTAGCGGTCGCGACCCGCTTCACCACCCGATCGCCCGTGCGCCTCCAGATAGCGCTCGACCGCCTCGAGGCAGAGATCCTGCTCCGACCGTCGCACTTCCGCGGCGAGATCCCTCAACCGTCGTTCCTGCTCCGCGTCAAGCTCGATGAGGACTTTCATAGGAGGGACCTCGGGGCACGGAACAGGAAGGGGAATATCAAAATGTTTCGCTCACACAAGCATTAGGTCGTGAGCGAAATATTCTCAAGCTCACCGCGGACCCAACGAAAGACTCGAGAGTCCGCTGAGCGGACGGGTGGGACGGATCCCTTCAGACAGAGGATCGGCCCGGATCAGAACTTGTCCTCTTCCTCGATCCGGAAGATGTTGTGGCAATCGGTGCAACGCTGGCTGACGACACGAAAGGCCGAGCTGGCGTCTTTTTGCTTGGTTTCGGAGTTGCCGGCCACCGCGACGAATTTCTCGGTCTGGGCGATTAAGGCATCCATCAGCTCGAACCACTTCTTCTCGGGGTCCTTGACCTCCTTGGCCTTCTTGACCCCCTCTTTCGAGAGTTCGCGCGCTTCCTTGGCGAGCTTGAGCAATTCTTCGCCGTTCTTGACGATCTCGTCTTTGGCCTGTGCCTTCTTATAAGCGACGGGGGTCCGGACGGCCTTCTTGATGGCGGTGCTCTTGGCGTTGACCTTCTCCATCAGCTTGTGGAGCGGGCCTTCGTCCTCGTCGGCCAGCGACAGGCCGGCGGTGAGGACGGCGACCGAGACCATCGTGACGCCCGGGATCGACCACTTGCGCTGCATGCTCATCACTCCGGAGGATCGTTCTGGCAGGGATCATGCTCGGGCGAGGCGGGGGTGTCTCCGCATTTCGACCCGAAGCCTGATCGAGGGAGAGCAATAACATATCCCTGCCGGACCGGCCGATCAAGGATCTCGGAGCGACGACCGGGTCGGGGCGTGCTACAATGTCGATCGGATTGCGCCGGGGGTCTCCCGGCCACGACCCTCCGATCCAGGCCTCGCGGACGATCCATGCCCGAGTCGATCGACTACAAGGCGGCCGGCGTCGACCTCGACACCTACGAGGAGACGATGGCCCAGCTCCCCCCGCTGCTGAGGCGGACGTACACCCCTCGGGTGATCGAGTGGCGGGACGGCTTCGCCGGGCTCTTCCGGCTGGACGCCAACATCGGGCTGCTGTCGCGGACCTACCGCGACCCGGTGCTGGTGGCCTCGACCGACGGCGTGGGGACGAAGCTGAAGCTGGCCTTCGCCACCGGGAGGCACGCGACGGTGGGGATCGACCTGGTGGCGATGTCGGTCAACGACTGCCTCTGCGCCGGGGCCGAGCCGCTGCTGTTCCTCGACTACGTGGCGATGAGCCGCGACGACCCCGACCTGACCCGCCAGGTCGTGCAGGGGATCAGCGACGGCTGCATCGAGGCCGAGTGCGCCCTGCTCGGCGGCGAGACCGCGGTCCTGCCCGAGTTCTACCGGCCGGGCGAGTACGACCTCGCGGGCTTCTGCCTCGGCGTGGTCGAGCGCAAGCACGTCCTGACCGGGAGTGAGATCCGCCCGGGGGACAGGGTGATCGGCCTGGCCAGCTCGGGCCTGCACTCCAACGGCTACAGCCTAGCGCGGAAGATCGCCCTCGACCGCGCCGGCCTCCGCCCCGAGTCGGTCGTCGCCGAGCTGGGCCGGACCGTCGCCGACGAGTTCCTGGAGCCCACGCGGATCTACGGCCGCGCCCTGAAGACTGTCTACCGCCACTACCGGGTCAAGCGGATCGTGCACGGGATCGCGCACATCACCGGCGGCGGCCTGATCGACAACCCCCCGCGCATCCTCCCCGAAGGCTGCGCGATCCGGCTGCGT
>JAFANO010000702.1 GCA_019232645.1 Planctomycetaceae bacterium
TACTCGGCGCTCGACCGCGAGTTCTCCGAGCCGTTGCTCCGGGACTTCGAGCGCCGGACCGGTATCCGGGTCCGGCCCAAGTTCGACGTCGAGAGCACCAAGACGGTCGGCCTGGCGAACCTGATCATCGAGGAGGCGGCGTCCCCCCGGTGCGACCTGTTCTGGAACAATGAGGTCCTCAATACGTTGCGGCTCAAGGAGAAGGGGCTGCTCGCCCGGTACCGTCCCGGGGCCGCCGCCGCCATCCCGCCGGCGTTCAAGTCCAAGGACGGCACCTGGTACGGCTTCGCCGCGCGGGCGCGCGTCCTGCTGGTCAACACCCGCCTGGTCGCCGGGGCCGACCGGCCCTCGCGCCTCGAGGACCTGACCGACCCCCGCTGGAAGGGGCGGATCGGCCTGGCCAAGCCCCTCTTCGGCACCACGGCGACGCACGCCGCCTGCCTGTTCGCCGTCTGGGGCGAGGCGAAGGCCCGCGGCTTCTTCGCGGCGCTGAAGGCCAACGGCGTCCAGATCCTCGCGGGCAACAAGGACGTGGCGCGGGCCGTCGGCGCGGGTCAGATCGCCGTCGGCCTGACCGACACCGACGACGCGGTCGGCGAGCTGGCCGCCGGCAGCCCGGTGGCGATCGTCTATCCCGACCGCCGCGCCGACCAGCTCGGGACCCTGTTCCTCCCCAATACTCTGGCCGTGATCAAGGGGGCGCCCCACCCCCGCGCCGCCGAGGCCCTCGCCGACGACCTGCTGGGCCCCGAGGTCGAGGCCGCGCTGGCGCGCGGCCCCAGCGCCCAGATCCCGCTCAATCCGCACGTCATCGCCGCGCCCCAGGTCGAGACGCCCCGGACAGTCCACGCCATGGATGTCGATTTCGAGGCCGCCGCGAAGCTCTGGGACCGGGTCGCCGCCTTCTTGGCGAGCGAGTTCGCGGGGTGACTGCGGGGAGCGGGGCCTCTGATCCGTGGCGGGCCCGGCATGATTCGGGCGCCGGGGAACGTCGCCAATCCGCGGCCGAATCGCTCCCTCGGATCGGCATGAAGCGCCGCTCAGGCCGACTTGAGCAGCCCGCGGCGGAGGGCCTCGCCGACTTGCGCCGGGCCGTAGCCGCGCTCGACCATCAGGCAGGGGATGTCGTGCTGCTCGCAGAGCGGCCGGAGCCGCTCGGGGACGTGGTGGCCGATGAAGCTCTTGAGGATCAGGACCAGGTCGACCCCCCGGTTCCGGATCCGCTGCTCGAGGGAGTCGAGCATGGCGGGCTTGGCGTCCTCGTAGGGCTCCCACTCGAGGCGGTCGAACTCGAAGAGCCGCTGGAGGGTCCGGCGCGCGTCCTCGCGGACGCTGCCGCCGATCATCAGGGCGCGTCGGCCGTGGGTGGCCGAGAGCAGGTCCTCGTACTGGACCTGGAGGGTCTCGTCGTCCTTGGCCTCCTCCTGGCGGATGCGGTCGAGGTTGCGCCTCAGGGCACGCAGGCCATTGCCGCCCTGGACCAGCTCGCGATAGGGCATGACCAGCTCGAGGAGCTGGGGGTCGGAGGCGCCGAGGCCGTTGACGACCACCTTCAACTGCGCCAGGAACTCGTCGACGCCCTCGTCGGGGAGGTTGCACCGGGCCATCAGCGCCTTCAGCTCGGCCAGGGCGGCCTGGCCCGACTCGCGGGCCTGTTGCTGCCGCTCCTGCCCGCGCGCCTGCTGCTCGAGCCGTTGCTGCTCCCAGTCCTTGTTGCGGCGGGCCGCATCGGTCGCCTGGAGGAGCTGCTCCTGCGCCTCGGCGATGTAGGCCGGCCAGTCGGTGTGGAAGTCGTGCCGGAACGCCTCGATGTAGCCCGGCTCGTATTGCTTGGAGAGCGTCTTGAGCTGGTGGAAGATGCGCTGGACCAGCGCCTGATTCTCCTCGGTCAACTCGCCGTCGTTGGCCGCCTGGTACATGCGGAACCGGCCTATCCAGATCTTCAACTGGGCGTACTGTTCGAGCTTGCCGAGCACGCCGAAGTAGTTGACGCTGGCCTCGACCTCGCGCGCCAGCGCCTGGAACTGGCCGCCGGGGAAGTGCATCTCGGCGTCCCAGATCAGGCGGTCCTCGGCGGCGAACGTCTCGCCGAGCTGGGGCTGGAGCCGGTCGATCTCGCGGCGGAGCTGGAGGTAGTGGTCCATCGCGCTGCGGAGCACCCGCCGCGCCTCCTCCGTCTCCTGGTTGACCGCCTCCAGCTCGGCCTTTGCCTCGCGCCGCGTCCGCTCGATCTCGGCCTGCGCCGTCGCGACCAGCGCCTCGGCGTCGCTGTCGGATTCGAGCGACGACTTGAACTGCGCCAGCTTGCGGACCAGATCCTTCAAGTATTGCTCGTCGGTGTCGGCCTGCTCCAGCTCGCGGAGCCGGGCGGGGCGGACTTCGCGCTGCCGCTGCGCGGCCACCCGAGCGCGCTGCTCGGCGGCCCGGAACTGCGCGGCCGCCTGCTGCGTCTCGGTCCCCAGCTTCTTGGCCCGGGTCTTCGCTTCGGCCTGCCGCACCAGCTCGGCGAGGCGTTCGAGGGATGGCGTCATGGGACCGATCTCTTCCTGGCTTAATTAATTACGAAGCTGCCTCCCCCGATCCCGAGGGAGGCGTTCCAGCCCGGCGGTCGAGGCACTGATCCGGCGCGTCGGGGACGGTGGGACTGCGCGGCGAGGGGAACGATGACTGTAGCCGAGTCAATTAGTTAGAATACGTCGTAGGCCGTCGGCTCGCCCTGTCACGGAAACTTCATCAAACACGAGTCCTATCATACTGAAAGGTCAAGGAAAATGGAAACCAGGTCGGGGACCGATCCGCCCGGTCGCGGGCCGCGCAGCCGGCCGGCGGTGCCGGCCGTGTGGGGCGCCGAAAACCGCGGGCAGGGAGAGGTTTGGGGCCCGTCCCGGGGCCGGCGCAGGCGCCAGACGAGGCGGCTTGGCGTCCCTCCAGCGGGCTCATCCTGGCGGACGGCGTGGTCTGCGCAAAGTGACGCCTCGGGTGGCTGGGGACTCGGCGCCAAGTCCCCAGCCACCCCACCGCCGGAGGGACCCACGGCCGCGGTGGTGTCTTTCTCCGAGTCAAGCTCCTGCTCAACGCGACGCCGCGTCGAGGTGGTTCCGGAACCACAGCTCGAGCATCAGGAGGCACCAGAGCTTGTAGGCATGGTCGCGCCGGCCTTGGACGTGCTCGTCGATCAGGGTGGCGACCGCCTCGGGGCGGAAGAGGCCCCGGACCGAGGCAATCGGGTCGAGGAGCACGGCGCGGAGCTCGTCCTTCAGCTCGCGGCGGAACCAGCGGTCGATCGGGACGCCGAAGCCGACCTTGGGGCGGTGCCTCAGCGCCGGGGGCAGGTACGCGGCGAAGGCCTCCTTGAGCACCACCTTGGAGCGCCCGGCGCGGAGCCGGAGCTTGCGGCGGGCCGGCAGGCCGAGCGCCAGCTCGACGACGCGGTGGTCGAGGAACGGGCCGCGGCACTCCAGGCCGTGCGCCATGCTCGTCATGTCCACCTTGACCAGGAGGTCGCAGGGCAGGTACAGCAGGAGGTCGGCGACGGTCGCGCAGGTGACCGGGTCCCGGCGCGCGGCCACGGCCAGGGCCCGGGCCAAGATCGAGGCCGGGTCGGCCTCGTCGGGGATCGCCGCGCCGGCCTCGGCGAGCCGGTCGATCCACGCGTCGTGATAGAGCGCGATGCGGGCGGGCTCGTCGAACAGACAGTTCCAGCGAAGGTACCGCGCCGCGAGCCCGTCGCCCATCCCCTCGAGCCAGCGCCGGACCCGCCGGAGCCGCGTCTTGGCGCGCGCCGAGGCCGGCAGCGCCCGGGCCACCGGGCCGGTCAGGACCCCGCGCGGGCCGGCGGGGAGCCGGTCGAAGAGGCGCGCCAGCGCCACGGCGCGATAGCGGTCGTAGCCGGCGAACAGCTCGTCGCCGGCGTCGCCGGTCAGCGCCACCGTCACCTCGCGGCGCGCCTCGCGGGCGACGTACCAGGTCGGCACCGCCGAGCTGTCGGCGAACGGCTCGTCGAACAGCCAGGACAGCGCCGGCAGGGTCTCCCACGCCTTCGGGGTCACCAGCGAGGCGTGGTGCTCGGTCCCCAGGTGCCGCGCCGCCTGCTCGGCGTAGGGGGTCTCGTCGAAGGCCGGGTCGTCGAACCCGATTGAGAACGTCTTGACCGGCCGGCTCGACACTTCCCGCATCAGCCCGACGATGATCGTCGAGTCGATCCCGCCCGAGAGGAAGGCGCCCAGCGGCACGTCGGCGACCATCTGCTCGCGGACGGCGTCGCTGAGGGTGGCGCGGAGCCGCTCGACGTCCTCGCCCGGTGGTAGCGCCGGCTCGGCGTCCCAGTCGGGCTCCCAGTAGCGGCGCAGCTCGAGGCGGCCCTCGCGCCAGTCGGCGTAGTGCGCCGGCGGGAGCTTGTGCGTCCCCTCGAGGATGGTCCTCGGGTGCGGGACGTAGCCGAAGGTCAGGTACTGGTCCAGGGCGATCGGGTCGACCCGGCGGGGGAAGGTCGCTTCGGGCAGGGCCAGCAGCGCCTTCAACTCGCTGGCGAAGACGATCCGGGCGCCGTCGCGGCGATAGACCAGCGGCTTCTGCCCGAGCCGATCACGCGCCAGGAGGAGCCGGCGGCGGGGGGCGTCCCAGATCGCCAGGGCGAACATCCCCCGGAGCAGGGCGAACATGCCGGCCCCCTCGTCCTCGTAGAGGTGGACCAGGACCTCGGTGTCGCCGAGCGATCGGAGCGTGTGCCCGCGCGCCTCCAGCCGACGCCTCAGGGCGGGGAAGTTGTAGATCTCGCCGTTGAAGACGGTCCAGACGGTGCCGTCCTCGTTCGAGAGCGGCTGGTGCCCGCCCGCCAGGTCGACGATCGAGAGCCGTCGGAAGCCGAGCGCGGCGTGGCCGTCGCGGTAGACGCCCGAGTCGTCCGGCCCGCGATGCTCGATCCGCCGCATCATGGCCGCCAGGTCCTCCTCGGTCGGCGCGTCGCCGGCGTCCGTCCACGCCGCGCCAGCGATCCCGCACATCGATCAACCCCTCCGCGTTGCGCCGGGTGCCCCCGCGGCCCGATCGCCGCCCGTCCCAATGTCGCACACCGCCGCGCGGCGGGCTACTCCCAATCCCGTTGAGTGAGCCGTAACTCGATGTCGCTCCGGACATTTCTTCTCCCTCCCCCGCAAGGCTTCGGGGAGGGGGTTTCGGTCGGTCCCGCGCGCCGATAGAATCCCGTCCCACCGCAGTCAGGATGTCCCGGCTGCGTCTTGTTCTCGGCCCTGCCGTTCGCCACGCCCACTAACATCGACGCCAGCGGGGTGACGGTCAGCCGCTCCACCGACGGCGGCCGGACCTGGCGGCCGCCCGCGACGCTCGCGGCCCTGCCCGACGGCTCGCCCCCCTCCTGAAGGACGTGGTGCCCCAGGCCGACAAGGATATGATCGTCACCGACCCGGTGCATCCCAACATCGTCTATGCCGTGTGGAATGAGCAGGCGATCCCGGACAAACCGCCCCCTTCACGGCCGTGACCACCTTCAGCCGCTCGATCGACGGCGGCCGGACCTGGGAGGCCCCCGCACGATCTACAATCCCGGGCTCAACGCCTCCGCAACCAACCATCCTGCCCGCGGTCCAGGGGTCGGCCGACGGCACGATCGCGGTCGGCTACTACAATTTCCGGATGAACAACCCCGCCACGAACGAGGGTGCCGGCACCGACGCCTGGATCGTGTTCTGCCGCCCCGGCGCCGGTCCCACGAATCCGGCGAGCTGGGGATCGGAGGTCCGGCTGACCGACACCCCCTTCTAACCTGGAGAAAGCCCCCGTGACGACCGGTGGGCTGACCGGCGGCGGCTACTTCCTGGGCGACTACACCGCCCTCAAAGCGGTCGGCCGCGAGTTCGTGGCGACATTCGTCGTGACCAGCGACACCGGCCTGACGTCCGTCGTGTTCCGCCGAGTCGGCGCGGCACGCCGGGCCGGGCACGCCTTCTGATCACGCCCTAATCCGTTCAGGTCGCCTCGCACGCGAGGCTCCCGGATGGCGAGCTTCAGGAGATGTGCCCGGGCGCGACTGGGACCCCGAGGCGCTCTTCCGGCGGCTCGTAGAGGGCAAGGACTCGCTCCGCGAGGAGCAGTTCAAGAAGGCCCGCGACGAATGACTCCTGTTCCGGGGCCGGCCCGGGATCGTCGAGTACCTCGACGCCGACCGGGACGGCACCCGGATCCTCAAGGAATCCCAGAAACTCCCGCGATTTGGGGCCGCCCGTGAGGGAGGCCCCGGCGCCAGCGGCCGGCCCGGACCCCTCACCAACCCGCGCCGGCGGGAGGCTGATCGGGCCGTCCGCGCGTCAACCTCCCGCCGAG
>JAFANO010000741.1 GCA_019232645.1 Planctomycetaceae bacterium
GGCGCCCGGGTCGGCTTCCAGGAGTTCGGCCTGCCGTTCGTCTCCGACCCGGCGATCCCCCGGCACCTCGCCGCCTTCCTCCGTCGTCACAAGGCCGAGGCCGCGGGTCCGGCGGGGCAGGGGGGTGGCGCCCCGCCTGACGACCGCCCGGCGCGTCCCGACGCGATCCTCTTCAACGGCGGCGCGCTGACGCCCGCGATCGTCCGCGACCGCATCGTCGAGATCGTCCGCGGCTGGTTCGCCGACGCACCCGACGCGCCCCGGGTGCTGTCCAACGCCTCGCTCGACCTGGCCGTCGCCTATGGTGCGGCCTATTACGGCGTCGTCCGACGGGGCGGTGGCATCCGGATCGGGGGCGGCACCGCCCGGTCGTTCTACGTCGGCTTCGAGGCCGAGGCGACCGACCGGCCCTGGCTCTGCGTCGTGCCCCGCGACGCGCAGGAGGGGGACGAGATCGCGATCGCCGACCGCGACTTCGACCTGTTGATGGGCCAGCCGGTCGCCTTCCCCCTGGCGAGCAGCTCGGTCCGCCCCGACGACAAGCCGGGCGACCTGGTCCCCGCCGACCCCGACTCGATCCTGGAGCTGCCGCCCCTGGTGGGCTTGATGCGGGTCGGGCGCAAGGCGAAGGCCGAGCGCGTGCCGGTGCGCCTGGCGTCGCGGGTGACCGAGGTCGGGACGGTCGAGCTCTGGTGCCAGTCGCGGACCGACGATCGCCGCTGGCGGCTCCAGATCCAGCTCCGGGGCCCCGACGGCAGGCCGGGCCCTCGGGCCCCGGTGGCGGGGGGCGAGGGCGACCGCGTCGTGATCGAGCAATCCGAGCTGGACGCCGCCGTCGAGGCGATCCGCGTGGCGTTCGGGCCGGTCGCCCCGGCCGCGGAGCTCGGCCCGGCCCGGCTGATCAAGCGACTCGAGGAGGTGCTCGACGTGCCCCGGGACGAGTGGCCCCCCTCGGCGCTCCGGGCGCTGTGGGAGCCGCTGCGCGACCTGGCCGAGCAGCGGCTCAAGAGCCCCCGGCACGAGTCGCGCTGGTTCAACCTGGCCGGGTTCGTCCTCCGCCCCGGCACGGGCGTCCCGCTCGACGAGATCCGGATGAAGGCCCTCTGGCCGGTCTTCCACCAGGGGGTCAAGCACGTCAAGGACCTGCAATGCTGGGCCGAATGGTGGATCCTCTGGCGGCGGGTGGCCGCCGGGCTGTCGCGCGCGCATCACGACGAGATCTACCGCCGGCTCGCCCCGTTCCTGCTGCCGGGCAAGGCGGGCGGCGCTTCGAAGAAGGCGAACCGACCCCGGCCCGAGCCGCACGAGCTGGCCGAGATCTGGCGGTGCGCCGCCAGCCTGGAGCGGCTCGCCCCCGACCTCAAGGCCGCGCTGGGGGACGTGCTCGTCAAGGACCTGGCGCGGCCGAACCCGCCGAATTACATCCTCTGGTGCCTCGGCCGGCTCGGCGGTCGCGTGCCGCTGTTCGGGCCGGCCAACGCGACCGTGCCGAAGGAGACCGCCGAGCGCTGGGCCGCCGCGCTGCTCGATCGGCCGTTCGCCCCCGGCCGCGAGACGCTCGACGCGATCTTCGCCCTGGCCCAACTGGGGCGCGTCTCAGGCGACCGGGCGCGCGACCTCGACGACGGGCTCCGCGCGCGGGTCCTGTCCCGCCTGAGCGACCTCGGCGCCGACGATGCGACCTTATGGCCCGTCCGTGAGTTCCACGAGCTCGAGACCGAGCAGCAGGGCCAGGCCCTCGGCGACGCGCTGCCCGTCGGGCTCCGCTTGCTGGAGACCGTGCAGGGCGTCTGACTCTATGTAGGTGGCCAGAAGATTTTGCACAAAGACTCGGGCTGAAGCCCGAAAAAGAGCCTGAAAACAAGCTCATTCCGTCGGTGGATGTGCAAGAACCTTTGGCCATCTACCTCTGAGTCTCGATATCCCGCCGACATCCCGGACCTGTGCGGGATGAAAGAGAAGCACAACACAAAGCCGGAAGGCAAGGAGTAGTGCTACTACGCTCGCCTCGAGAGAGGCGAAATCCCGCGCTTCTCTGTATTTTGCTGGATCCAGTGACCCCTGCGTATGGATGTAAGAGGAAAGAACGAAAGGACTTACTACTTTTTGCATCCATTTGTTCTCGATCCTTGCATGAAATGGAGCGAAATCGTTAAGTCAAAGTAGTTTCCATTAGAGTTAGTATGTCTGGAAACAGTGAAATTATGAAACCGCGCTTCATTCTCCTTCGGGATGCCAAAGAAGTTCGGAGGGTGGCTGAGCGAGGCGGTCCCAGCCTCCTGGAATGCCTTCCCAGCATGAGCGAAGTCGTGTAGGTTGGTTCAGGCGCAAATGCAACAAGACCAACCAACTTCCTTTGTGAAGGCCGCATCGTGTTCCTGGGTCTCGTCGGACTGGGCCTGCTCACGCTCTC
>JAFANO010000770.1 GCA_019232645.1 Planctomycetaceae bacterium
CACGACCACGGCGTGCATCACTTGGTCCACCCCCGCCGGGCGGGCCGCGCACCGCAGCACTCACGCCGATGCCGGCGACGAGGGCCGCGCGGCGCCCGGCCCACCCGATCAATCCCCTCGGTCATGAGAAGAACGCCTCGGCGTGCATTTCGCGAGTCTTGCACCAGCCCTCGTATCGTAAGTCCTAGCCTGGAAACGATCCGAACTGGCGAGGGGCTTGCGAAACGGGCCTCTAGTGAAATCCCCGGCGACGCAACTTACTGTAGCGTTGGAGGGCTTCCTCGACGATCGGATATGTCTCCTCGGCCGGCTGGAAGTCGTCGACCTCGACCGACTTGCCTTCGAGCTGTTTGTAATCCTGGAAGAAGCGGCGGAGCATCATCAGCCGGTGCGGCGGCAGCTCGGCGGCCTCGCGGAAGGTGTTGAACTCGGGGTCGCCGACCGCGACGGCCAGGATCTTGTGGTCGCGCTTGCCGCTGTCGATCATGGTCATCAGCCCGATGGAGCGGGCCGTCACCAGCGTCATCGGCGCCACCGCCTCCTGACAGAGGACGAGCACGTCGAGCGGGTCGTCATCCTCGGCATAGGTCTGGGGGATGAACCCGTAATTGGCCGGATAGAAGACCGCCGAGTAGAGCACGCGGTCGACCCGGAGCAATCCCGTCCGCTTGTCCAGCTCATACTTGACGCTCGACCCCATCGGGATCTCGATCAGGGCATTGAACTCCTGCGGCAGATGCTCGCCCGGAGTCACGTCGTGCCAGGGGTGTATCATGGGTCCTTATCGTCCCAGGTCCAGGTCACTCAGCCTCGGCGCCCGGACCCGATCCGCCCGGACGGCCCGCGCGATCCAGGCGCGGACGGTCCAAGAGATCTGCATCGACCGACCACTCGAGATCGGCTGCTTGAAGATACCATACACGAGCCCCGCAGGGCAATCATCGCGAGGCCCTCATCCGACTCGGTCGGGGTCTCCTCGGGGATGGAGCCGTCTCACGAACGCGCCGTCCGATCGTTGGCGCGATCAACGGACAGATCCGTTTGCCCCTGTGATCTGCACCCTGTCCGATTTTCCATCCCCGGATTAAGATGGTGAATCTGGACCGGGTCGCGTCCACGGATCCCACGCCAACGCCAGGCCTACCACCATGCCCGAGACATCGAAGCCCGCGCTGGAAGTGATCACCCGCCGGCCGGAGGGCCCCCCACGGCCGACCCCGCTGCTGTTCGTGCACGGGTCGTACGGCGGGGCCTGGGTCTGGGATCGCCACTTCCTGCCCTTCTTCGCCCGCCACGGCTACGTCGCGCACGCGGTGAGCCTGCGAGGCCATGGTCGCAGCGCCGGGCGCGACCTCTTCCTCTTCACCCGCCTGCGCGATTACGTCGCCGACCTGGAGCAGGTCGTCGCGGCGCTGCCAAGTCCGCCGGTGCTGATCGGTCACTCGCTGGGCGGCATGGTCGTCCAGCACGCGCTGCGGCGCCATCGCGTGCCCGGGGTGGTCCTGATGGCGTCGGTGCCGCCGCGGGGGCTGCTGGGGTCGATCCTGAGCATGATGACGTTCGACCCGTGGCTATTCTGGCAGATGGTCTGGGTCCAGGCCCTCGGCCCATGGGTCGCCGACCCCGGGCTGATCCACCGGGCCCTGGTCTCGGAGGGCACCCCCCCCGAGGCCCTCGAGCCCTATTACACCCGCTTCCAGCATGAGCCGCCGGCGGTGGTTCTCGACCTGATCGGCCTCGACCTGCCACCGTCCCGGCCGCGGGAGGACCTGCCGGCCCTCGTCCTGGGCGCGGCGGGCGACCGATTCGTCTACCGCGACGCGGTGGAAGTGACCGCCCGGTCCTTCCGCACCCGCGCCGAGGTCCTGCCCGAGCTGGGCCACGCGATGATGCTCGATCGCGGCTGGGAGGCGGCCGCCCGCCACATCCTCGTCTGGCTCGAAGCCCTATCGCCCAACGGAACGGCGAGGACGCGGTAGGAGGGGAAAAAGCGCAGATCCCGGCACTCGAAAGGCCCTCGAGACTCCAGCAGGTCCACTGGTGATACGGGTTGCACTTGCGTCTCTCCCGCCGTCGTCATCGCGACGACCCAGCCGACCCTCGCTCCCCAGGAAACCCGCGGCATGACCGGTCCCCTGGCGCGAGATTCTCCCTGCCTCTCGCCTAATCATCGTTGTCACGGGCCGCCCGGTTCCAATAAATTGTGACGGTTTTCCGGAACAGTCTCGCGCGACGATCGCCCGAGGCATGCATGACCTGATGGA
>JAFANO010000157.1 GCA_019232645.1 Planctomycetaceae bacterium
AAAAAGATATAAATATTTAAAATTTTTATTGGATTTTCCTGATCTCTATCTCTCTGTCTTCCCCTCTGTGCTCTCTGTGTGCTCTGTGGTGAATCCCTCTTCTTCTCTGAGTGATGAGGTTAAGGACCATGGCCACCGCGACCGCGACCGGACGGATTGCCCAGGTGATCGGCTCGACTTTCGATGCCGAGTTCGACGAGGAACACTTGCCCAATATCTACAACGCCTTGGTCGTCGACGCCGAGGAGAAAGGGGTCAAGATCCGCCTGACCGGCGAGGTCCAGCAGCAGCTCGGCGGCAACCGCATCCGGTGCGTGGCGCTGGGCTCGACCGACGGCCTGGTCCGCGGGATGCCGGTGACCGACACCGGCGGGCCGGTCACGGTGCCGGTGGGCCGGGAGACGCTGGGCCGGGTCTTCAACCTGCTCGGCGACCCGATCGACGGCCGGGGCTCGATCCCCGCCACGGAGCGCTGGCCGATCCACCGCGACCCCCCCGAATTCAACGACCTCTCGCCCAAGACCGAGGTCTTCGAGACGGGCATCAAGGTCATCGACTTGCTGACGCCGTTCGTCCGGGGCGGCAAGATCGGCCTCTTCGGCGGCGCGGGGCTGGGCAAGACCGTGATCTTGACCGAGCTGATCGCCCGCATCGCCAAGGTCCACAGCGGCTTCTCGGTCTTCGCCGGCGTCGGCGAGCGGACCCGCGAGGGGAACGACCTCTGGCTCGAGATGCAGGAGACCAAGATCGGCAGCACGGGCAAGTCGGTCATCGACAGCACCGTGATGTTCTTCGGCCAGATGAACGAGCCCCCCGGCGCCCGGCTCCGGGTCGGCCTGTCGGCCCTGACCAACGCCGAATGGTTCCGCGACTCGACCGGCGCCGACACCCTGCTGTTCATCGACAACATCTTCCGGTTCAGCCAGGCCGGCAGCGAGGTCTCGGCGCTGCTGGGCCGGATGCCGTCGAACGTGGGCTACCAGCCGACACTGGCCACCGAGATGGGCGGCCTCCAGGAGCGGATCACCTCGACCAACACCGGCGCCATCACGTCGGTGCAGGCGGTCTACGTCCCCGCCGACGACCTGACCGACCCCGCGCCCGCCACCACGTTCGGCTTCCTCGACGCCTTCATCGTGCTCCAGCGCTCGATCGCCGAGAAGGGGATCTACCCGGCCGTCGACCCGCTCGGCTCGACCTCGCGCATCCTGGACGCCCAGTACGTCGGCCAGGAGCACTACGACGTCGCCCGCCGCGTCCAGGGCATCCTCCAGCGCTACAAGGAGCTCCGCGACATCATCGCGATCCTCGGCGTCGACGAGCTGTCCGAAGAAGACAAGATCGTCGTGCACCGCGCCCGTCGGATCGAGCGATTCCTGTCGCAGCCGTTCTTTGTGGCCGAGGTCTTCACGAACAAGGCGGGGCAATATACCCCGCTGGCCGATACCATCCGGAGCTTCCAGGAGATCTGCGACGGCAAGTGGGACCACCTTCCCGAAGGCGCGTTCCTCTACGTCGGCGCGATCGATCAGGCCGAGGAGCAGGCCAAGAAGATGGCGCGCTGAGGCGCGGCCGCCCCACGATCTCCCTCCAGGAGCCTGCGACGCGATGGCAACCCACATGACGGCGGAGGCGGAGAAAGCCGGCAAGACGTCGGCCGGCCGGATCCATTGCGTGGTCGTCACGCCGGAACGGACGCTGTTCGACGCGCGGGTCGAGTTCGTCGCGCTGCCGTTGTACGACGGCGAGCTCGGCGTCCTGCCCGGCCGGACCCCCCTGATCGGCCGGCTCGGCTTCGGCGAGCTCCGGACCAGGGACGTTACGAACATCAATCGCTACTTCATCGACGGCGGCTTCGTGCAGGTCCGCGACGATGTCGTCACCGTCCTGACCAACCGCGCGATCCCCGCCACCGAGATCGACACGGCGGCCGCCGCGACCGAGCTGGAGCAGGCGCAGGCCCGTCGCGCCACCACTGAAGACGAGCAGTCCGAGAAGGCCAAGGCCGTCGCCCGCGCGCGGGCCCAGCTCCGCGTCGCGGAGCATCGTGTATAACTCTCGGGCTTCCGAGGCGGGACGCCCCGACGCGAAGGGGGGATCGACCACACGTCATTTCAAATTTGAGATTTCACATTTGAGATCCGAGATTTCACATTTGAGATCCGAGATTTCACATTTGAGATCCGAGATTTCACATTTGAGAT
>JAFANO010000288.1 GCA_019232645.1 Planctomycetaceae bacterium
CTACCGAGGGACACCAATCTTCGTCAGGCAGCTCGGGACCGTGCAGGTCGGACCGGGCTTTCGCCGCAGCGTGCTGGAGAAGGACGGCAAGGAGGTCGTCGGCGGCGTGGTGCTGATGCGCTACGGCGAGAACCCCCTGGAGGTCACGCGCCGGGTCAAGGAGAAGATCTCCACCCTCCAGGCGGGGTTGCCCGAGGGTGTGCGGATCGTCCCGTTTTACGACCGTACCCCGCTGATCCACAAGGCGCTGGAGACCGTCAGCGGCACGGTCAAGGAGGAGCTGATCGTCTGCACGATCGCCATCCTCCTGGTGATGGGGCACCTGGGCAACGCCTTCGTCGTGACGATCACGCTGCCGATGGCGATCCTCTTCAGCTTCCTGATGATGCGGCTGTTCGGGATGTCGTCGAACATCATGAGCCTGGCCGGCCTCTCGATCAGCGTCGGGATCCTGATCGACCAGGCGGTCGTCATGGGCGAGAACGCCGCGCACCACCTGACCCGCCACTTCGGACGCGAGCGGGTCACCGGCGACACGACCGAGATCGTCATCCGGGCGTGCCGGACCGTGGGGCGTCCGATCTTCTTCTCGGTCCTGATCACGATCCTCTCATTCCTGCCGGTCTTCGCCCTCTCGGGCCGCGAGGGGAAGATGTTCCACCCCCTGGCGTACACCAAGACCTTCGCGCTGGTCGGCGTGGCCCTCTTGTCGATCACGCTCGTGCCGGCGCTGATCCCGATCTTCCTCAAGGGCCGCATCAAGTCGGAGGACGAGAACTGGCTGGTCCGGACGATGATCGAGATCTTCAAGCCGATGCTGGCGTGGCTGATGGACCGGACGACGCTGGTCTGCTGGCTGTTCGTCATCATCCTCGGCCTGGGCTACGTCGCCTCGACGAAGCTGGGCCGCGAGTTCATGCCCGACCTGAACGAGGGGTCGATCATGGACATGCCGACCACCGTGCCGCGCGCCTCGATCGCCGAGGCGGAGCGCGACCTCCGGGTCCGAGACGAGGTGCTCCGGGGCTTCCCCGAGGTCTGGCAGGTCGTCGGCAAGGCGGGACGGGCCGAGACGCCGACCGACGCGGCCCCGCTCGACATGATCGAGACGGTCATCAACCTGCGCGACCGCGAGGTCTGGCCCAAGCGGAAGCTCCGGTTCGACGACGCGGTGGCCCAGACACGGGTCGTGCTCGAAGCCCTGGAGGCCAAGGGCTTGCTCCGCCGCTCGGCTTCGGCCGGGGAGCGGGACGGGCTGATCAACGAGGCGGCGATGACCGTCGCGAGCACGGTCGATGAGACGCTCCGCGACCTGGGGGTGCGGCGTCTGGCAGATTTCCGCCCGGAACTCGGCCGCGCCCTGGTCGGCGAGGCGATCGACGCCCTGCTCCGCCGGGTCGAACCCTCGGCCGTCGCCCGCACACCGACTTCCGCCGAGCGTGAGGCCCTGATCGAGCCGCTGGCGGAGACCTACGGCGACCGGCTCGCCGTGCAGGTCCTCCCCGATGACGTGACCCGGTTGGTCAACGACGCCGCCAGGCGGCTCATCGACCTGGGAGTCCTCCGCGACCGCCCCGACCTGCTCACACCGCCCCCGGCCCCCCTGGAGTGGGCCGCCGAGTCCGTGGGCGACGTCCTGGGCTTCGCCAAGTCGACCCTGTTCCGCAGGATCGCCCAGCACCTCGACGCCAACCATACGCACCGGCTCAAGGAACGGGTGAAGTCACTCAACTGGGAGCTGTTCGACCGCGCCGTCGGTGTCGCCGACTGGTCGGCCCTCGAAGAGCTGACGAAGCTGGGACGCGAACGGAAGCTGGCCGCACGGGTAGCGGCCGCCGAGGAGTTGGCCTCCCTCCGCGCCACGTTGGACAAGCCGTTCGCCGACCGGCTCCTGCTCTGGAAGAAGACGAAGACGGACCTGGTCGAGGAGATGAGCACGGCCTTGCAGATGCCCGGCTGGGGCAACAGCTTCACCCAGCCGATCGCCAACCGGATCGAGATGCTCTCGACCGGCGTGCGCATGCCGGTCG
>JAFANO010000348.1 GCA_019232645.1 Planctomycetaceae bacterium
GTTGTAGCCTCGTCGACGGCCTGCATTAGGGCGTCTGGCATCCGACACGGTCCTGAACTTCGCCGTCGCCGGCGCGGCCTGAGGCGGCGTGCGGTCGGGGAAGAGGATGCCGGACCGCACCCCGCCCCTCGAGCCTCGTTCAGGCGACCGGGGCGGGCGGGCCGTTGAGGGCGTGGCCCCCCTCGACGAAGACGCCCATGCGACGGAACTTCTCGTACCGCCGCTGGAGGAGTTCGCCGCGGGGCTGGGCGGCGATCTCGCCGAGCGCGCGGATCAGGTAGGACTTGAGGACGGCGGCGGCTTCGCGGTGGTCGCGGTGGGCGCCGCCGAGGGGCTCGGGGATGATCTCGTCGATGATGCCGAAGCGGAGGAGGTCGCGGCTGGTCATCTTCAGCGACTCGGCGGCCTTGGGCGCGTGCTCGCTCGCCTTCCAGAGGATCGTGGCGCAGCCCTCGGGGCTGATGACCGAGTAATACGTGTGCTCGAGCATCGCCAGGCGGTCGCCGATGCCGATCCCCAGCGCCCCGCCCGAGCCCCCCTCGCCGATGATGACGCAGATGATCGGGGTGTCGAGCTGGCTCATCGCCATCAGGCTCTCGGCGATGACGGAGGCCTGGCCGCGTTCCTCGGCGGCGATGCCGGGATAGGCGCCGGGGGTGTCGATGAAGGAGACGATCGGCAGGCCGAACTTGGCGGCCATCCGCATCTTCAGCAGCGCCTTGCGGTAGCCCTCGGGGTGGGCGCAGCCGAAGTTGCAGGCGGTCCGCTCGGCCAGGTTCTTCCCCTTCTGGTGGCCGACGATCATGACCTTGCCGTCGCCCAGGTGCGCCAGCCCGGTGACGATCGCCTTGTCGTCGCCGATGGCGCGGTCGCCGTGCAGCTCGAGGAACTGGTCGAAGATCAGGTCGATGTAGTTGCGGGTCTGGGGGCGCTGGGGGTGGCGCGAGACCTGGACGGTCTGCCAGGGCTCGAGGTTGGCATAGATCACCCGCTTCAGGCCCGCGAGCTCGCGGCGCAAGCGGCGGATCTGCTCGGCGAGACCCGGGTTCTCGCCCCCCGCCCGGTTCTTGGCGTAGCTCGCTTCCATCTCCGTCAGGCGCGTCTCCATCTCGTAGATGGGTGCTTCGAAGGGGAGCCGATGCTCGCTCGGGTTCGGCATGGGGAAGGCGTCCTCGGGATGCGGTCCGCAGTGCCGCGCGGGGCCGGGGGAACTGCGGGGGCCGGGTCAAGTGAACTTGGGGTCAACGCTCGGCCATCGGGTCGGGGTCGTCCTTGCAGATCCGGATCCGGGCGAACCGGGTCAGGAAGTCGCTCATGCTGGCCGGCCGGGCCTCCGGCTGCTTCTGGATCATCTGCAAGACCAGGTCGTTGAATTCGGGAGTGACCGACGCGTTGTGCGCCGTGAGAGGCGCGGGCCGATCGTTCATGTGCTTGTTCAGCAACTGGGCCTTCGAGTCGCCGCGGAAGGGCGGCCGACCGCACGCCAATTCATAGCAGGTGATGCCGAAGCTGTAAATATCGGCCGCGGGGGTGGGCGGTCGGCACCGGATCTGCTCCGGCGACATGTAGCTCGGCGTCCCTTGGCGCTTGGGCTTGCCCCCGAAGAGCTTGGCCAGCCCGGTCCGGTACCGCAGCGCCAGCGCCAAATCGATCAGCCGGACCTCGCCCGCCTTGTTCACCAGGATATTCTCGGGCTTGATGTCGCGGTGGATCCAACGCTTCTCGTGCATGTAGGCCAGCGCCCGCGCCGCCCGCGTGATGATCCGGTGAAGCCGCCCCCCCGGCATCGGGTAGACCGACGGCCGCGCGATCGGCAGCTTCAGGTGATAGCCGGTGAACAGGTCCATGATAAAGTAGGGCTGCTCCGAGCGCATGAAGCACTCGTGGACGTGGATCAGGTTCGGGTGCCGGAGCAGCATGCCGATCTTGGCCTCGGACTGGAAGAGCCGGCGCTCGTTCGGGTCCTCGGCGCGCGAGGCGAGCAACCGCTTCAGCGCGAACCGCTTGCCAGTCGATTCCTGGACGACTTCCATGATGACCGACGTCGCGCCTGGGTGAATCGTGCGGAGGTAGCGGAACCCGCCGATCCTCGCGCCCCCGGCGGTGTTGGTATCCGTTGCCAAGGCCCGTCCTTCCGCTGGGCCGATCGGGTGGAACCCGAGCGGGCCGTGAGGCCCGGCCCGCGCGAGTCGCGTCCGCGCATCG
>JAFANO010000495.1 GCA_019232645.1 Planctomycetaceae bacterium
GCGATCAGCAGGATGACGAACGCCAGGGCACCGGGGGGCGAGAAGAGGAACCAGCCGTAGTCGAGCTGCTTGTTGAAGATCGTCACCAGGCTCAGGCTCCCCGACCAGAGGACGATCGGCACGGTCGAGAGCACCTGGGGGATCTCGTACGAGACGAGCTGCGCGACGGCCCGCATCGCGCCCAGCAGCGCGTATTTGTTGCGGCTCGACCAGCCCGCCAGGAAGATCCCCAGGGGCGAGAGGCCAGAGACTGCTACCAGGTAGAGCAAGCCCGACGGGATGTTCACTGGCGCCAGGTTCACGCCGAAGGGGATCACCGCCAGCACCAGGAACGCCGACGTCAGGATGACCACCGGCGCCAGCAGGTGGACCCACTGGTCGGCCGCCCTCGGGACGATGCTCTCCTTGGTCAGCAGCTTGAGCGCGTCGGCGATCGGCTGGAGCAGCCCCAGGGGGCCCACCCGGTTCGGGCCAATCCGGTCCTGGAATCGCGCGGCCACCTTCCGCTCGGCCCAGACCATGTACGCCACGATCCCCGGGAAGAGTCCGAAGAACCCCAGCGCCAGCCAGAGCAGCCACTTGATCCAAGTGGGCCACTCCAGCCCGACCTCCGTCGGTTGCGGACTCTGGGCGAAGATGATCGGCCAACCCAAGGCGATCGCGACGTTCACCGTTGCTGTCTCCCCTCGGCGGGCCCGCGGCCCGCGCCCGATGCTCAAACCCAGCGGAGGACACCCTTGGCCCACGCGTACACCAGCCCGAACAGCAGGATCACCAGGAAGACGATCATCTCGACCAGCGCGAACGTCCCCAGCCCCGCGTAGCTGACCGCCCAGGGATAGAGGAACACCGTCTCGATGTCGAACACCACGAACATGAGGGCATAGATGTAATACTGAATCCGGAACCGGATCCAGGTCTCTCCATGGGTCCTGACGCCGCACTCGTAGATGTCGCCCTTGGCCAGCGACCCCTTGCGCGGGGCGATCAGCCAGACGACGAACAGCGGCGCGAGGGCGAAGGCGACCGCGCCCACGAAGAGCAAGCCGATGAAGATAAAGTTATAAGCGACCATCGTCGTGGGTCCCGAGGGTTCAGGCTTCGGAGAGGGTGCGGACCTCGGTGTCTTCATCGAGGGCGACGACGGTGACGTCGCCGTCGTCCTGCCTCAGGCGGAGGGTCGGCTGGTGGCAGTAGAGGCTCTTGCCCCCCATCTCGGTGCCGCCGACGGGCCGGTAGCCTTCGAGCTCGACGACGCCTTCGACCTGGGTCGTCCATGCGCGGTCGCCGACCCGGACGCGCTGGGTGACGCGGACGCGACTGCCGGGGGCGAAGCGGGGCTTGGGAGGTGTACGGATCATGGTATCTTCCGGCGTTGCTCGACGACCGCCGCCCGGCATTCCGGCGCGTCCGGCGGATGATTTCGAAATGTCTGGGTGTTACATCGGTCTCGGGATCAGAGCGGTCATCTTACGGCGGTGCGCGCGGGTCGGCAAGGGGGCACTCATCGCCGTCGCGAACCGATCGGCGATCAGTCCCCGATGGCCTTCGTCCGGGGCCCGTCGCGGTAGAGGGGGTCGGTCTCCTCGGCGAGATAGTCACCGAGCAGGGCCAGCCTGGCTGGGGGCCGGGCGTGCGCCAGGAGGTCGGCGGTCGGCAGCTCGATCTGGCGCCAGCCGAAGCGGATCAAGTCGTAGATCGCGGTCCCGAAGACGACCCCGCGGACCGACGCCCACCAGCTCGCGGCGCCGCACATCGGGCAGGGCTCGGCGGTCGAGACCAGGACGACCTGGCGCGGGTCGAGCTTCAGCGCGGCCATCAGCCGCAAGGCGTTGATCTCGGCGTGGGCCGTCGGGTCGCTGGCCGCCGAGTTGGCCGCCGCGCCCAGAAGCTCCCCGGTCCGGGCGTCGGCCAGGGCGCAACCGAACGGCTGGTCGGCCCGACGAGCCTCCGCGATCGCCGCGCGCATCAGGTCGGGCAGTCGAGTGAGCAAGGCTTCGGAGAAGGCGTTCGTCTGGGGCTCCATGGCGGCCTCCCGGCTCGGGACGTCGGATCACGACTGCTGGACCGAGACCGGCTTGGGCGCGGCCTTGGGGGCGGCGGCCGGCTTGGCGGTCGCCGCCAAGGCCTTCTGGAGCCGCTGGTCCTTCTTCTTGGCCACCTTGTTCCGCTCTGCCACCTCGTCGGCGCTGTTCCACGCCTCGGGATGGGTCCGCGCGTAGAACTCGCTCGAGACCAGCAGGTCCTGGAGGCAGTAGATGTGGGTCTGGTGCCGCTCGTAGTTCGACAGCTCGAAGTTCTGATCCATCTTGATGGCGTCGAACGGGCAGTATTCCGCGCAGAGCCCGCAATTCATGCAGACATCCATGTCGATGAAGAATTCCTCGGGCAGGGGAACGACCCCCTTGGGCCCCTTCGCCTGGGTCATCCAGATGCACTGGGGCGGGCAGACCTTGGCGCAGATATTGCATGAGGTACAGCGCACGTTGCCGTCCTCGGTGTCGTAGATCAGGACCGGCAGGACCCGGAACCGCTCGTAGACCGGCAGGCGCTCGTCGGGATACTCGACGGTGAAGAGCCCCTCCGTCTTCGCGTCCTGGACGACGGTCGGCTGCGTGCCGCGCGCCTTCGAGCCGAACCAGAAGTCGACCAGTTGATGGCCGCCACCCCGGCGGTGGAGTCCCTTGCCCGTGCGGATGTCGCGCCAAAAGGTGAGCAAGAACCGCCGGAGCGTGACGAGATGACCCTTGATGATCCCGTATCCGCTGCTCATTGATGATGATCCCCATGTCTTCGGAGCGTCCTCGACCGCCGGTCGGACCCCGCCCACTCGCCCTCGACCGATTCTCCTCAACCGCCGACGCATCGTATGAGAATCGCAAGCACCTTCTCGAGGCGATCGAGGTAATACTCAGGTTGATCGACGAAGACCGTCCCGCCCTCCAGTTTCAAGAACCTCCAGAGGCTTCCCGTCGTGACCGCACCGTGGATGACCGAGGGGCCCTCCCGCTCGCGTTCGTTGAAGATCCGGGCCGCCACCATCTCCGCGACACACTGGCCCAATCCCGATTTGATATTGTCGTTCTCCGCCACGACGACCGTCAGCACGGGGGCCCGTAAGAACAATTGCACCGGGGATGCGGCGAGAATGAAGTCACAGGTCCCGTTCAGTCCTTGATCGGGTGCGACCGTGAAGTCGACGCCCGAGAAGAGGCTGATCCGATGGCCCATGAGCCGGCGCACCTCGGCCAGGATCGGCGCCACAATGAATTCCGAGCGGGCCTTCTCCGTGTGGATCGCGGTGGCCAGCGGTACGTATTCGTCGAGCAGGGCCCGTAACCCCGGGCCGACCTCGGTGCCAGGAAGGTCGGCGAATAAGTCCTGGTCCTCCTTCAATTCGAGCATGAAGGCGCGACACGCGCCTTCGAGGGTGAAGTCGCTGTAGGACATCCGCGAGTCGCCTCCGCCTCGCCCCTTACCGGTCCACCTCCCCGAGCACGATGTCCAGGCTGCCGAGGATGCCGACGACGTCGGCGACGGTGTGCCCCAGGCACATCTGCTCCAGGGCGATCAGGTTGATGAAGCTCGGGCTCCGGACGTGGTAGCGATAGGCCGAGGAGGAGCCGTCGGCGACGACGTAGTAGCCGAGCTCCCCCTTGGGGTTCTCGACCCTCGAGTACGCCTCGCCCGCGGGGACCTTGATCTGGTAGGTCTTCTTGCCCGCGAGGATCGGCCCCTCGGGCAGCTCCTTCAGCGCCTGCTTGAGGATCTTGACGCTCTCGCGCATCTCCTGGAGGCGGACGTAATACCGGTCGTACACGTCGCCCCGCTCCCGGGTGATGACGTCGAAGGCAAACCGGTCGTAGATGCTGTACGGCGCGGCGCGGCGGATGTCGTAGGCGACGCCGGAGGCCCGCAGCACGGGCCCGGCCGTCGAGTAGTTGATCGCCTGTTCGGCCGTGAGCACGCCG
>JAFANO010000573.1 GCA_019232645.1 Planctomycetaceae bacterium
AAAAAAGTAACAACGGTCCGACTATAAGCTTTGATTGCCCATGTTAACAAAAGCACAACCTCATTGAGCGTAATTTGCGTTGCTATAAATAAGCAACCACGTCCAGAGGACGTGGTCTGAGGAAGGTCCCCCGAGGGGGCCGTACCCGTGGGGAAGCCCCCGCTGGGGGCGAGCCGATCAGCCAACCCAGGATCTTGGCGGGGCGGCCGTACTGAGCCGTCCCGCAGGCTTTTCCCCGGCGGATGCCCCAGTGGCCTGATCGGCGACGTCACCTGAGCGCCCTGGGTTCATCCGCTCGGATCTCCGACCGAGGGGCAGTGCCCGAAGGCACGCCGCCGGAGCGCTCGAAGCGCTTCGGGTCACACGGCCAGAGGCCGTGGCTTCATGATGGAGTGACGCGTCCTCCTCCCAGGTACATCAACGCGAAACCGACCCTGAGAGGAGGCGCCATCCCGTGACACAATCCCCTTCCGATCCGAGTGGTGATCTCCCAAGCCTCTTGGCGGCTGGATGTTAGAAGTAGACTTGGAATTGGGCCACGGCTTGATCGTTCGTCACTGACCGATGCCCCGGGGCGACGATGACGGGCTGAGCGAACATGTCGTGCTCCCAGCCCCCAAAGATCTTGATGGCCCTGTTCAAGTACCAATTGACCCCGACATTCACGTTGGAGACCCGGTTGGTCCAGAGGTTCGGGTCGGCCAGGCCAGCCTTGAAGATCTGACTGCCGAGATCAAGCAGGCTATAGCGTGCGGTCAGCTCGATGGCCCCCGGGCCGCGATGGCCCTTTCGGATGTCGAAATCGCGAATCGGCAGGAGGATGTTGCGTGCGGCGACGGTCTCGCCGGTCAGGAAGTAGCCGGCTGCGACGTAGAAGCCTTCGATCGGCACGCGGGTCCGGTTCGTGGGGGTGTTTGAGAGGGCGTAGCTCATGTTGCCGGACTGCCACTCGGCGATCACCGATAAATGATTGTAGAAGTACGCCAGGTGCATCGTCCAAAACGTCCGCAACCCGGACTCGATGACGTTGTTGTTGAAGGCCAGGAACGACGGGGAGACGGAGCTGATGCCGGAGAGGGTGCTGGTCTGCAGCCTCCCGGACAAGAAGGTCAACGGGGCTTGCTGCCTTCTGCCCGCGTCGACCGATCCGCCGAAGTTTAAATTCTTCAGGGGCGCGATGTCCGACTCCAGGAACGGCTTGAAGTTCAGGAAGGCGATGACGTCCTTCGAATCCCTCGGGGCGATTTCGAAGGGGGTATTGCCGTTGAAGATGCCCACGGCGTAATCCACCCGCTTCTTGAACAAAGCGCCCCAGCCAAATATGCCGAGGTCGGTGGCCGGGCCGAAGTTGTTGTAAAAGAGGCTCAGCTCGGGTTGGAGCCGGAAGGCGAGTGGCACCTGCCACCATTCGTATGCGAACGGCGTGAAGACTTTGCCGGCCCTGAGGTGGAGTCGCTCGTCGTAATGGATGTCGACAAAGTTCCAGAGTGCGACAAATTTGCCGTAGAGGTCGGCGAACGACACGAAATACTCGTAGGGCTTCGACAGGCGGCCGTTGAAGACGAAAACCTCGTAGGGCAGAACGAAGGAACTGGTGAGGGGTCCTGCTGGGCCCGTTTGCCTATTGCCCCAATAATTGAACTGGGTAATGTCGTGGAATTGAAACACCCATTCGTTGTCAGAGGTCGAGATTTCGAAACCGGACCCCCACCTGGCTCTGGCCGTGACCTCAGTGATGGACGCCGGCATGTTGACCTTCGGCGCCTGAGGCGGGTCGGGCGGCAGCACGGCGGCCGCGGGCGTCCCCGTGTTCGGCGTGGCCGGGCCCCGAGGGTCCGGGCCGCCTCGGGTGGCGGGGTTCGATGGCGGAGCGGGGACCTGATTCACCTGGGTCGAGAGCTTGTTGACCAGCGACTCGAGCTGGCGGACCCGCTGCTCGAGTTGGGCTTCGCGCGTCGCTCCGGCCCCCGGAGAGGGATTTGCGGCCGGTGGCGGTGGCGGAGAGGGACTGGCGGTGGCCGGTGGCGGTGGCGGAGAGGGACTGGCGGTGGCCGGTGGCGGAGGGGAGGAGGACTGGGCCAAAGCCGAAACTGGGGCACCGCATACGATCACGCCGAGCGCGAGAAGCGACCTGCGGATCCTCATGCCGAAACAACGCCGCTCCATGGATTTGTCCCCTGAAAACTGAAAAGGAAGGATCTGGCGTGATACCGCCACCCAATCCTTTTCCGTGGTAATACCGATAGGAGAGAGCAGAATCACGCACATGCCCGAACTGTTATCCTAGGAGATCGGCTGCGGGGCATAATCACTTTGGCGGATCTGAGGAAAATGCTATCCGGGACCATATTATGGTCTGGGACCTACACCTCCTTGCCCCCACTTCAATCCCCGATCGGGTTGAGGTCCAGGGCCCGCCTTCCTCGTCGAACTTCGGCACACGCCACCGGCCAAGCGGTGGTCCAGTCGAAGCGCTCCGCGGCGACCCGCGCGGGGGTCGCTCCGCGAATCAGGGCCGCGCGGCGATCCCCGGAGCCATCCACCCAATATATACAAAAATATATTTATATTAAAATTACATGTGGCCGAATTGACCGATCGCGCGCGTCTCGAGAGGCTTGTCTCTTGAGGAAAGCCCCGAGCGTACGCGCGTCCATTGAGCCTCGTTCGCGAGCGTTTCAACTTTGTGCAGGATAGGATCGATCATGGCCCAACGTCGCCCTCCGCGTCGGGAGGGACACGCCGCGACTCGTCATCGGAGGCCGGGTGGTCCCGCGCGAACCACCCCGCGGAAGTCGTCCCCCGCTCCGCCCCGGCCGCGGGGCGAGTCGGGGGAGTCGGAGCGGCTCCAGAAGGTGCTCGCGCATGCCGGGATCGGGTCGCGCCGCGCCTGCGAAGACGTGATCCTCCAGGGCCGGGTCACCGTCGATGGCCAGGTGGTCCGCGAGCTGGGGACGCGCGTCGACCCCCACCGCGCCAAGATCGCCGTCGACGGCGAGCCGATCCGCCTGGAGCGGATGGTCTACTACGCCGTCAACAAGCCCAAGGGCTATGTCTCGACCACCCACGACCCCTCGGGCCGGCCCCGGGTCGTGGACCTCCTGCCCGAGATCCCCCAGCGCGTCTACACGGTCGGGCGGCTCGATGAGATGAGCACCGGGCTGATGCTCTTGACCAACGACGGTGAGCTGGCCCACCGGCTGGCGCACCCGAAGTTCGGCGTCGAGAAGCTCTACCGGGCCGTCGTGGCCGGGAGCCCGGACCGCGAGGTCCTGGCCAAGCTGACCGAGGGGATCTGGCTGGCCGAAGGCAAGGTCCGCGCCAAGCGGGTCCGGGTCGTCGGCCGCAAGGGGGAGGCGACCGTCCTGGAGATGGTCCTGGCCGAGGGCAAGAACCGCGAGGTGCGCCGGATGCTCGCCAAGCTCGGGCACAAGGTCATGACGCTGACCCGCGTCGCGGTCGGCCCGATCACCCTGAAGGGGCTGGCGCCCGGCGAGTACCGGCCGCTGTCGTCGCACGAGGTCGAGCTGCTGCACAAGGGCGCCACGGGGATCGTCGTCACGCCGGTCAAGTTCTCGGAGCCGAAGCCGTCGCGGGGGCCGGCGGGCCAGGCCCGGCCACGCCGCCAGGGCGGCCCCGCCGCGAAGCCGGCGCGACGTCCGACCGGGGCGTCGGAAGCACAGGGCCGGCCGCACGACCAGGGGCGCGGCCCTGGTGACGCGCCGCCGCCGCGGAGGCCGGCGGGCCCGGGCGGCCCACGACGCGCGTCGGCGCCACCCGTCGGGCCGGGCCCGGAGCGCGCGGGGGGCCCGACGAGCCGGGCGGACGCGCGCCCGATCCGAATCCGTCCGGAGGGCCTTCCCCCCGCGCCGCGCCGACCGTCGCCGCCCCCCCCGAGGCCGCCCGCCCCGCCCCGCGTCGAGGCCCCGACGCGGCGGATCATCGGCCTGGACCTCGGGCCCGAGGCGGCGGGCCCGCCGCCCCCCCGGCCACGCCGGCCGGGACTCCAGCCCCGCCCCCGGCGAGCCTCCCTGGGCCGGAGGCGGCCCCGGCCCACGCGGGAGGGCGAACCCGAGGAGTGACACTCCGTCCGGGAATCCTTTGCGCCCGAGCCAGGTGATCAGTGACTTGAATTTGAATAAATTTCAAATTCGAGATTTCGGATTCGAGATTTCGGATTTGAGATCATGAATCTGTAATCTCGAATCCGAAATCTCGAATCCGAAATCTCGAATCGGGATCTAAACTCCTCCGGATCGGCGCACGGGATCGCCGCCCCGCGCCTGAGGGCCGCTCCGACGTGATCCCCGCGCGTCGTCTCCCCGATCGTGAGGACTTCGAACCTTGGACGCCGTCGCCCGCTCCTGCGTCGCCCAGCGGACTGTGACGGTCCTGGAGAACGTGGCGATCGCCCGCGACACCTTCCGGCTCCGCCTGGAGGACCCGGAGATGGCCCGGTCGATCGTCCCGGGGCAGTTCGTGATGGTCCGGCCCGGCCCGGGGACCGACCCGCTCCTGGGCCGGCCGTTCGCCCTCTACGACGTGGCCCGCGACGCGTCCGGGGCGGCGCTCGGGTTCGACGTGGTCTATCTCGTGATCGGCCGGGGCACGGCCGCGCTGGCCGGTCGCCGCCCAGGCGATCGCGTGGTGGTCTGGGGGCCGCTCGGCCACGGCTTCGGGCCGCCCCCCGGGCGCTCGGCGGTCTTCGTGGCCGGTGGGATCGGCCAGACCCCGTTCCTGGCCCTGGGGCGATGGTGGCTCGGCCGGGCGTCCTACGGCGCGGGCCTCTCCCCCTCGGGCCCGCCGGCGGGCCCGTTCGCGACCTCGGCCACCCTGCTCTACGGCGTCCGGACCGCCGCGCTGGCCGCCGGCGTTGAGGACTTCGAACGCGCCGGGATCGCCGTCGAGCTGGCGACCGACGACGGCTCGGCGGGGCACCGCGGGTTCGTGACCGACCTGCTGGCGCGGCGGCTCGATCGCGGCGAGCGGCCCGCCAAGGTCGTCGGCTGCGGCCCTCCCGCGATGCTCGCCGCGCTCTCGCGGCTGGTCGAGCGGTTCGCCGTCCCCTGCGACCTGTCGCTCGAGAACCATATGGCCTGCGGCTTCGGCGCCTGCTTCAGTTGCGTCGCCCCGATCCGCCAGCCCGACGGCTCGGTGGACCTCCGCCGCGTCTGCGTCGAGGGCCCCATCTTCAACGCGGCCGACGTCGTCTGGTCACGCGCCTGAAGATGACCGTCGGCAAGGGCTCCAGTTAATAAGCCAATGTGATTATGCCATTCGTGAAAATAAATCTAAATTTGATGGATCGCCGCGCGAACTGAAGCGCCCCGGCGGGGATAACACAGCGATTAGCGAAAATGATTCCAGGAAAGGGATCAGTGAACCAACGTAAGCACGTCACGTTGGGGACGGGCACGCGTGGGGACCATCCCTGTCCTGGCTCGCGCGAGCGGCAGCCCTCGTGATTGTCGTCGCGGTCCGCGCAGCGGACCGGACGCGCGTGATAGGTCGTCTCGCTCCTCTCATCCCGGGGGCCAGGGGAGACATTCTGAGGGACCATCGGAGGCGGAATCGGCCCCGACCCGCGCCTCAACGCCGCGCGCGGTCGCGGATCTGGTCGCGGATCCGGGCGGCTCGCTCGTAGTCTTCGACGGCAATGGCCTCGTCGAGCTGCTCGCGGAGGGTCTTTTCAACCGCGAAATTCTTGCGGATCTGCTGCTCGGAATTACGGAGCTGCTCGATCAGGGCCTGGTACGAGGGTTCGCTCCGGTCGGGCTCGCCCAGCGCGGCGTTCTGGAGCGCGGCCAGTTGCACGAGTCCTTCGTGGATGGCGTCGATTGCCTCCTCGGGCCGGCGCCGCTCCAGCGCCAGGGCCGCGGCG
Organism: Planctomycetaceae bacterium; assembly: GCA_019232645.1. Taxonomy (GTDB): domain Bacteria; phylum Planctomycetota; class Planctomycetia; order Isosphaerales; family Isosphaeraceae; genus JAFANO01. Next base: position 5,882 of record JAFANO010000573.1, read on the forward strand.
GCCTGGGTCCGCTGGAACAGGACCAGGCCTCGGAACCGCTCGTGCGAGGCGATGTACTCGTCGTCGATCCCGTGCTGGCGGACGAAGTCCATCAAGGCCAGCGTGTGGTCGGCGTCGAGCAGCGCCATTTCGAATTGATGGAGCGCCAGCCAGGCGACCCGGCGATGATAATACTGGACGAACTCGCGGTCGGCCTCGATGCAGTGCTCGGGGGCCATCCTCCACGAGGGGACCTTGCCCCCCGGCGTCTGATCTCGGCCCGAGGCCCGTTGGCGAAGGTAGTCGAGGAACGTCACGAACCCGTGCGGGCGCGTCCCGTCAGGGCGGCCGACGACCTCGAGCTGGAGCACGCCCAGCTCGACTCGGATCTGGATGACCATCCGGCCGTCGCGGGCGCGGACCTCGCGCGCAAGCACCTCGCCGGGCTGTGGCTCATAGGGCCATCCCTGGATCGTTTCATCCATATCGCGATGCATCCGACCGCCCCCGCCCGAACTCGGGCTGAAGATTCTCATGGTCCGCTTGGTCATTATTATATCAAACCGCCCACGCCCGGCCATCACGCGAAAATCGGACCTTGTGGCATCGCGGCGTCATCGGACCCCGACCCGGTCGGCCCGATGAACTTGCCGGTGGGTCCAGACCGAGCCCCGCGTCGTCGGGATGCCCGCCGCCGACCTCGACCCCGGGCTGCCCGCCGACGAGCGCGCCGGGCACTCGCTGCACTCCCCGCGCCGGATCCGGAACACCGCGATGGCCCGGTGCCTCTACCGGATCTTTCGCGACCACCGCGACTTCGACGAGTCGCACCTGTCCGAGTCGAACGATCGCGACCTCCCTGGACCTGGATCGGGCGCCTGACCGCCTCAGCCGGCGCCGGTGTCCGGACCCCGGTCCTCGTCCGACTCAACCCGCTGATCCGTCGAATCCCCATGTGGGTCTCCGAAACCAATCTTCGCCGGGAATAATCTTGACGCGCCGACGTTTTTCCTCTACTTTGGAATGGAGATTCCCTGAACCTGCTCAGGGTGGGCATGTTCTGGCAGGCTATGGTGGCCCCGCTCTGTGATTCGATCGCGGAGTCGGGGTTCTTTATTGCGCTCCCGAGGCCGAGGAGGTGATGACCGACGGGCCTATCACGGCGTTTCAGGTCTGCGGGCACCACTCCCATGACCCGGCTCATCTGCTACGCACCGGGAAAGTGAGGATCGCCATGGTTAAAGGAAAAAAGCCGGTCCCCGATCGTAACCTCGCCTTCGACCTGGTACGCACGACCGAGGCGGCCGCGCTGGCGGCCGCGCCATGGGTCGGCCGGGGAGACAAGATCGCGGCCGACCAGGCCGCCGTCGACGCGATGCGCCTGTTGTTCAACACGGTGGAGCTGGACGGGGTCGTCGTCATCGGCGAGGGGGAGAAGGACGAGGCGCCGATGCTTTACAACGGCGAGCGCGTCGGCACCGGCCACAGTCCCGCCGTCGACGTGGCCGTCGACCCGATCGACGGCACGCGCCTCGTCTCTCGGGGCGAGGCGAATGCCCTGTCGGTGGTCGCGGTCGCCGAGAAGGGGACGATGTTCGATCCCGGCCCCTGCGTCTACATGGAGAAGGTCGTGTCCGGCCCGATCGGGGGCAAGGCGATCGACATCACCGCCCCGATCGAGGAGAACGTGCGCAACGTCGCCAAGGCGCGCGGGATGGACATCCACGACCTCACGGTGACGATCCTCGATCGCGACCGGCACCAGGATGTGATCTCGCGGGTCCGGAAGATGGGCGCACGGGTCCGGCTGATCAGCGACGGCGACGTCGCCGGCGCGATCGTCGCGGCCAAGGCCGGGACCGGCGTCGACCTGCTCTACGGCATCGGCGGCACGCCCGAGGGGGTGGTCGCCGCCGCGGCGCTGAAGTGCCTGGGGGGCGAGATCCAGGGGCGGCTCTACCCGCGCGACGACACCGAGCGGCGGGCCGCGATCGAGGCCGGCTACGACCTCAGCCGCATCCTGACGACCGACGACCTGGTGAAGGGCGAGGACATATTCTTCGCGGCGACCGGCATCACCGACGGCGTGCTGGTCCAGGGCGTGCGGTACGGGGCGGGGATCGCCACCAGTGAGTCGATCGTGATGCGGGCACTCACGGGCACGATCCGCGTGATCAAGTCGGAGCACCGCTGGGACCGGCTCATGGAGATCTCCAACATCCCGTACCACGACTGAATGCCCGCATTCGGATGCGCCCCGAGTCTCCCGTGACAGAGGGGGCAGGGCCGGGGGGGTTGCCGGCAGCAGGCCAGGGATCTCGCCTGGTCCTGCTCTCCCCGGATTTCGAGGTCGGGGTCACATCCCTGACACCATACTCCTCTTCCAGGGCCCGGCGGAGGGCCTCGGCTGCCGGGCCGACGGATGTCATCACATCGCCCGCGACGAAGTGGACCTCGATCCACCCGAGCCGAGTCGAACTCTTGCGGACGCTGTTGCCGTAGAGCGTCTCGTCCGTGCGCCCCTCCTGGATTCGGAGGATCATGTCGAGGCGAATCGCAACCTCGGGTCATGTCCCAGGATCGTTGAAATGCGTTGTTTTCGAGGGCGAGTGTGAGGAAATCGGCGCCCGGAACCGGACCTTTGGTGGTGCCCCAGGAGAATCGAAAGGTCGCCGTAAGCTCTTGTGGACGAGTGGGTTCATCCGATCGGCACCGAAATCCATGATTCTTTGGCTCGCAGCGACTTGAGGCCCGTTCTGCAATTCTCCTGGGACACGACCCGAATTTTGAGCGGGATCGCGAATCGAAAGTTAACGGATCAATGCGACGCTCAGTCAGGGCACGTTCCATGCCTTTTGCGGATCGGGTCGGGGACGGTTGCCAGTCGGGCGAGGGTTGCTATCGTGGAGGGTGTGCGAGGCGGCCTCGCTCGCGTCCTCACGCGTCACGAACAGGAGTCAAACCATGGTGCTGACGCCCTCCACCATGCTGTCCCTCGGCTCGAAAGCCCCCGACTTCCGGCTCCCGGATACCGACGGCCGGACCGTGTCCCTCGATGACTTCAAGGACGCCCCCGCGCTCCTGGTCATTTTCCTTTGCAACCATTGTCCTTACGTCAAACACGTCCGGCACGAGCTGGCCGCGCTCGCCCGCGAGTATCGCGACCGGGGCGTCGCGATCGTCGGCATCAGCGCCAACGACGCTGCGGTCTATCCGGACGACAGCCCCGAGCAGATGGCGCGTGAGAAGGCCGAGGTCGGCTACGTCTTCCCGTACCTCTATGATGAGAGCCAGGAAGTCGCCAAGGCATACCAGGCCGCCTGCACGCCCGACTTCTTCGTCTTCGACCGAAATCGATCGCTGGTCTACCGCGGCCAGATGGACGACAGCCGGCCGAGCAACGGACGGCCCGTGACCGGGAGAGATCTCCGCGCGGCGCTCGACGCGGTTCTGGCCGGCACCCCGATCCCCGAGGACCAGAAGCCCAGCATGGGCTGCAACATCAAGTGGAAACCGGGCAACGCGCCTAGCTACTTCGGCTGAGCGGGTCGGGCGGGACCCTCCTCCGGACGTCCGATCCAACCGAGGCAGCGACGTCCTCGACCCGGACGGAAAGCCGCCCGTCGCCCGACCCGATTCTGAACATCTTCTCCGCCAAGGAGATTGGATCGGTGGATGTTGCCCACCCCGCGCAGGGAGCCGGCCCTGCGGCGCTGATCTGTCATGGCTGATCTGTCATGAACGTCGAATCGAGCGGCAACGGGTCGGGCGAATCTTGATGTTCTCGCGCGGCAGTCTCGGAGCTTTCGCCGATCGATCCTCCTGGCATTCGATTTGCACAGGATGCGCCACGCCCAGGTACTCGAGTGGTTCGGCTCGCTGCGTCACCGCCCCGGATCTTCCGGTTCAAGCATCATCGAGACAGGATTTCTCCCCGACGCCGCGTCTCAATGGGATGCTTCGGTCGTTCCTCGCCTTGGGCGCGGCATTGCTCGAGAAGGGTCGGGGTGCGCTCACGGGTTTCGGGGCGGGGAGTGGCTCGGTCCGGGACGCGACGATGCGTTCGCCCCTCTCGTCCAGAGAGGCCGGCCTGTGAAGGCCAAGCCGATTTCGGGGCGGTCGCAGGAGGGGAAATCCTACAAATTGTGGAGAAGCTACAACGAACCTTCCGAAGGAGACACGAGACGGATGATCAGACGGGGCCCATGGAGGAGTCCCGGGTGATCCGAGCGCGAGGAGGCCACTCGAGAGACGGTGACCAAGCGGCCCGCCGCACCGGCGGGGGCCGCGTCCCGCGGCTTCTCATAAACACGGAGGTTTCTGAGCATGCCACCCGAACACACCACGATCGCCGCGCGTCCGCGTCGTGGCACGGTCCTCGTGTGGACGCCCCGCGTGCTCGTGCATCCGACTTTGAGGGAGCGGTGCATCTTCCGTCGTGCCCTCGCGGCCGGTTGGCCGCGACACGCCCCGGCAATGGCCCTGATGATGCTGGCGCTGGGCCTGATGTCGCCGACGACGGGCCCGGCTCAGGGGGCGACGCCCGCCATTCCGCCCGGTCGACCGCGACCGTTGCTCCTCGCTCGCGATGCGAAGGGCAACGTGTTCTCGACCTGGGACGAGGCCTGGCGGGCGGTCCGAAGGGCCGGGCCCCGGGCTCAGACGAAGGGCAGGGGGGGGAACGCCGGAATGCCACGGAATCGGGTCGACCCGGCGTTGATCCGCGCCTCGACGACCGGAATTCGCGAGGTGGACCTGGAGCGGACGCCGAACCGAAGCAAGAAACAAGGCCCCGGCGGGCCGGAGACGTCGTGGCTGGGGCTCGAGCACTCCCCCCTCGCCCCTCGCCCCTCGCCCCTCGCCCCTCCTGGCGGGCCGGAGACGTCGTGGCTGGGGCTCGAGCTTCTGGGAGGCCGCTACCTCGTCACCGAGACATTGGGGGAGTCCGGGTCGGGGGTGGTCTACCGGGCACGGGACCGGCAACTCGGCGGCGACGTCGCGATCGAGGTGCCTCGTAGTTTGTCGCTCGTCGAGGGCTCGTCCTCCGCCCGATTCGTCCGCGCGATCCGCACCCTGGCCCGACGCACGCACCCCCACCTGGTCAAGATCCGCGATGTCGGGATGTCCGGTGACGTGCCGTTCGTCGTCGCGGAGTATCCGCCGGGTGGCAGTTTGGCGTGCCGGAGGCGGGTCGGGCCCGACGGCCTCCCCGCGCCGATGGACCCCGGGTCGCTGGCGGACTGGCTGCCGGACCTGGCCGAGGCGCTCGACTTTCTCCACGCCCAGGGGCGCATCCATCGCGACGTCCGGCCGGTCAACATCCTCTTCGACGCGCGGGGGCAGGTCTTCCTCGGCGGTCTGGCGATGGGCGAGGGGCTCGCCGAGTCGTCCGAGCCCGCGACGGGGCGGACATCCTCCGATGCCGGATCCCTGACGGGCCCGTTCGGCTACTTGGCCCCGGAGCAGATCCTGGGGCGACCGATCGACGGCCGTGCCGACCAGTACGCCCTGGCCGTCATCGTCTTCGAGTGGCTCGGCGGCCGACGACCCTTCGACGGCCCCATCGCCACGGCCGTGCTCGTCCGGCAGGCGACGAGCGAGCCGCCCGCGTTGCGTGAGATCTGCCCGACGATCCCCGAGCCGGTCTCGGCGGTCGTCCGACGCGGCCTGTCGCGCGATCCGGAGTCGCGGTTCCCCGACTGCGCCTCGTTCGCGCGGGCCGTCCTGGCCGCGATGCGAGGGGAGCCCGTGAGCCCGATCCGGCCGGAACCCACGCCCACCGGGCGCGATGTCCCGGAGCGAACGGCTGCCGCCACGACGGACCCCGCCGCCTCCCCTGGTCGGAGTCACTGGATCGCCGTCATGTGCTCGGCGACGATCGTCGCGGTGTGTGTCCTGGGACCGAGGCGGACCGTGGCGCGATCCTGGCCGTGGCCGCCGGCCCTCCTCGGAAGGGCCATCGACCGGCGCGCCCTCAAGGCCCTCGGTCCTCCCTCGACAACCAGGGCCGGCGTCCCGGCGAAGTGGCGTCACGACATCCCGAGGGCTGAGTTATCGACCGAGTCGGCCGAACCCGAGCCCTCGCGCTCGCGATGGTGGCTCGGCCCG
>JAFANO010000597.1 GCA_019232645.1 Planctomycetaceae bacterium
GCCAGTCTCGTGGCCATCTCTGTTCGGCAACGACCGTCCCGTCGAGCTGGAAGTGGGGCCGGGCAAGGGGCTCTTCCTGATCAACGCGGCGACGGCGAACCCGTCGCACAACTTCCTCGGGGTCGAATTGGCCCGCAAGTACGCCCGACTCGCCGCGACGAGGGTGGCCAAGCGGAACATGACGAATGTCCTGGTCATCCCCGGCGACGCCAGGCTGTTCCTGGCGCGGCACGTCCCGCCGGCCAGCCTCCACGCCGTGCACGTCTACTTCCCCGACCCCTGGTGGAAGAAGCGGCACAAGAAGCGCCGGGTGTTCGCCGAGCCGCTCGTTGCCGACGTCGAGCGCGGCCTGGAGCCCGGCGGCGACCTCCACGTCGCCACCGACGTCGAGGAATACTTCGGTGTCATCCGGGCATTGATGTCCGGGCACCCTCGGTTCCAGGAGCTGCCGCCCCGGGAGCCGAAGTCGCCCGAGCACGACCTCGATTACCTGACCAACTTCGAGCGCAAGTACCGGCTCGAAGGCCGTCCCATCTTCCGCGCGTCCTACCGGCTCGGGCCGCCCTGACGCCCGTCCCGGTCATCGTCCCTCCGGGAAGGTGCGACCGCGACCGGGCCGCCTGGCAACGCTCATCCGGCCGTCGCTGCCGAGATCGGGGTGGTCAGCTCGTACGCCCGTATCCCGCCCGAGCCATTGGCGTGGCGGGATTCCCTCGAGTCGGCTTCGAAGAGCCGCTGGCCGGTCGTGGTGGGGTAACTCCCGGTGATACAGGAGCGGCAAAGGTGGTCGGGCGAGAGGCTGACCGCGCGCGCGATCGCCTCGACGGGCAGGTAGCGGAGGCTATCGGCCCCGAGCTCCTTGGCCATCAGCTGTTGCGCCGAGGCCGAGACGCCGCCGTCGGGCAGGTCGACGAACCGGGAGGCGAACAGCTCGTCCCGCCGGGACATGTCGATCCCGTAGAAGCACGGAGCGATGATCGGCGGGCAGGCCACCCGCAGGTGGATCTCGCGCGCACCGCCGCGGTCTCGGATCTCGTGGACCAGCGCCCGCATCGTGGTCGAGCGGACGATACTGTCCTCGACCAGCAGGACGCGCTTGCCCGCCAGGACCTCGGGCAGGGGGGTGTATTTCAGCCGGGCCTTGGCCGCGCGGTCGGCGGTCCCCTCGATGAACGTCCGGCCGACGTAGCGGTTGCGCATCAGGCCCTCGACCGACGGCAACCCGAGCGCGAATGCCATGGCGTCGGCGGCGGCCTTGGCGGTGTCGGGCACGGGCACGACGATCGTCTCGGCGTCGAGCAGGACGTTCTCCAGCGCCGCCAGCTCCTTGCCCAGCGCGGAGCGGCTCAGGTACACCGAGCGGTCGTCGAGCGTGCTGGCGACGTTGGCGAAGTAGATCCATTCGAAGAAGCAGTGCGCCCGGCGAGGCGACGCGGCGAACCGCTCGACCCGGACACCGTCGCAGTTGGCGATCGCGATCGTGCCCGGCTCGAGCGACCGCACGTTCTTGAACCCGAGGTTCGCGAGCGGCACGCTCTCGCTCGCCGCGGCGAACAGCGGGCCATGCTCGGCGATGCAGAGCGGGCGGAACCCCAGCGGGTCGCGCGCCACGACCAAGTCGCCCGTGGCCGTCAGGAGCACGACGTTGTAGGCGCCGTCGAACCGCTCGGCAAGACGGGCGAAGATCCCCTGCCAGTCGATCGACCCGACCTCCTCGCCCTGCAGCTCGTAGCTCAGCGAGTGCATCAGGATCTCGGTGTCGGTGTCGCGCTTCAGGTGGTAGTCCCCCTGCTCGAGCAGCTCGCGCCGCAATTGCTCGTAATTGGCCAGCTGCCCGTTGAACGCGAAGGCGAACCACTTGGCCTTGCGGCCGTGCTCGCGCTCGAAGGGTTGGGCGTCGCTGCGATCGTCGCCGCCGCAGGTGGCGTAGCGAACGTGGCCGATCGCGGCCAGGCCGTCCTGCTTTCCCATGATCGACTCGAACTTCGCCCGGTGGTTGAGACGGAACGCCTCGGCCACCGTCCCCAATTCCTTATGGGTCTTGAGCAGCGCCTTGCGCGCGGGATGATAGCTACTCATCCCCGCGGCCAGTTGTCCCCGGTTCTGCATGTCGAGCAGCATCCGCGGGATCAACCGCGTCACGCTGTAAAGATCCCCGGGGATCGGGGCCAGCGCGGAAACCGAGCCTCCGGCGGCGTGGTACACGGCGGCCACGCCACACTCGTGGTTCAATTCGCCCATGGGCTTTGGATTAACCCCGTTGGCCAGGACCCCATCCGATCGATCAGAACCAGAGGGAGCGACATCAAGAGGGAAGGGGACACGGTCCGACTCGGCTCGAGCTCAGCGCAGTTGCTCTAGGGCCGGCAATGGGACTCTATTATAATATCGTCCAGGCCTACCGACAACCTTCATAACTCCTGGAAATCCCGAAACGGGGCAGGCGTCATTGTTCAGTCGTCATGTGTATGATCGAGCAATCGAATGAGGGATGGTCATTCCGCAGGCTCATCGATCTTCCCTGCGCCTCGCGCCTTCCCGGCCCCTGAAATTCCTCCGACTGCCGGCCCGTGACGGCGAAGCCTCCGATGCTCAGGGAGCCGTGCATGGTGATGGTGCGTGATCTGGTCCGCGACGAGGTGGTCGTTTCGGCGCGGACCTGGGTGATCAAGGTGGGGACGAGCGTCTTAACCGGCCCCGACGGGACGCTCGACCCGGCGCGGATCAGGCATCTGGCCGAGCAGATCAGCGCGGTGATGGCGACGGGCCGCAAGGTCGCTCTGGTCAGCTCGGGGGCGGTGGGCGCGGGGATCGGCCAGCTCGGCCTGAGTCGGCGGCCCGACAACCTCCGCCAGCTCCAGGCGGCGGCCGCCATCGGCCAGGCGTACCTGATCCGCGCCTACGACGAGGGGCTGCGCCGGCACGGCCGGCACGCCGCGCAGCTCCTGCTGACCCACGAGGATTTCGACAGCCGCCCCCGCTACCTGAACATGCGGAACACCCTGACCGCGCTGTTCGAGTGGGACGCCGTCCCGATCATCAACGAGAACGACACGATCAGCGTCGACGAGATCCGGTTCGGCGACAACGACCGGCTCGCCGCGATGGTGACGAACCTGCTCCGGGCGCCGCTGCTGGTGATCCTCAGCGTC
>JAFANO010000684.1 GCA_019232645.1 Planctomycetaceae bacterium
GCACTGTCAATCAGGATCGAGGGCTTCTGGATTCACCTAGTCTACAAATGATCATAATTCAGATCCAGGAGACCCGTCCGACCCCCGCCGAATGCGGCGAATTCGAGGACATCGGACGTCGCCGGCCCGATGATGAACCAGGGGCGAAGGGCCTCAGTTGGTTGGCAATTCGGATGAGGGTCAGACCTGTCCCTTGCTGCAACGAATGCTGATAAATATATGCTATATTAATGTTGTTTTGGAAGACCTCTTCATCCCGGTCCGGAGCGCACGTCATGGCGCTTCAAGTTGCGGAACCACGGCCTGTCGGTCCGTGTCGTACGGCGACAAGCCCCCGGCTTCAGCCGTGAGGTTCATGATGGACGTCCCCCTTTCTCTTCCGCCTCCGGGTTCTGCGCAACCTTGGTATCGATCGTCCTCCAGAGATACCAGATGGCGATGGTCCGGAACGGCCGCCAGGGCTCGGCCAGCGCGCGGCACTGCGCGGGCCTGGGCAGCTCGGCCAGGCCGTGGTGGTCGCGGAGCGCGACGCGGACGCCCAGGTCGCCGACCGGCAGGACGTCGGGCCGGTTCAGGGCGAAGATCAGGAACATCTCGGCGGTCCAGGTCCCGACGCCCTTGACCGACGTGAGCCGGGCGACGATCGCGTCGTCGTCCCAGGCGTCGAACGCGTCGAGCGGGACATCCCCGCTGGCGACCGCCTCGGCCAGGTTCAGGACGTACCGCGCCTTGACGCCCGAGAGCCCCACGCTTCGGAGCCTCGACTCGCCCAGGGCGAGCAAGGTCCCGGGCTCGTGCGGCGTGCCGCCGAGGTCGCGGAGCCGCTGATCGATCGACGCGGCGGCCCGCGACGAGATCTGCTGGCCGATGATCGCGCGGACCAGCGTCCCGAACCGATCTTGCCGCGGCGTCAGCCGGCACTGCCCGAATCGGTCGATCAGCTCCGACCACCTCGGGTCCACCCTCCGGAGGTGGGCGACCGCCTCGGCCCAGGGCTCTTGATGCGTGCGGGTCTGGGTCTGGTTCCGTGTCCGCGCGGGTATTCTGGCCATGGCGGCGTGAGTGTTCGAGCGGTTATGAGATGCGGGAACAGCCGATGCTGGATCGGGTTGTACTTGGACGTAGACGGTGGGTCGCGCGCCACTTCGGATCTCGATCCCGAGCCGATCGACCAGGCGCTGAGTCAGCAGCCACCGGTCCAGTTGCCGGACGAGCAGGAGGTAGGGACTGGCGGGCTTGCCGCCACCGCGCAGATGCAGGCAGGCCAGGGCCTGTCCCAGGCCGTGCCGGTGGAGCAGCATCTGGAGCTGCCGCACCACCTGCGTGTAGTATCCTCCCGCCGGGATCCTGAGCCGACCCGGAGGACGCTCGCCCTGGCTTCACCCGCGAGTTTCGCATACCTTGCCGCGCTTGCAAGAAGGATCAGGGATTTCGAATCGATCTCCCAACGCGGGAATTGTTCGAAATAATACGGATTCGAGGGATTTCGTGCGCTCGGTCTGCTGATTGGAAATCTGAAATCTCGAATTTGAGATCCAATCGTGAGCCGGGCGGTGTCGCTGACACGCGGCCTGCCGGGCACGTTCATCACGCGGATGCTTGGAGATCCGGGCGGCGATTGCAGGATCACTGGAAGAGAGCGGTCGGGAGGGAGGAGGGGGTCGGTCGGACGGACTCGGACGGGGCACGATCCATTCGCGAGGGCAGGAGGGACGCGGGGCATGGGGCGGGACCTCCTCTCGACGTCGATCAGCTCGCCCGCCTCCGTCCCCTCTTCCACCGAGTCGGCAGTTCACGCGGAGGGGGGCGTGGCGGGAACGTCCGGAAGGAGCGTCGGGAACGAACGGCACCTCGCGGCGAGCGTCTCCGGGGGTCGGGCGTGACCCGAGCCCCCCGGCCGGATCGGGCGCGACGCCTCGACGGCGCCACAACCGTGTCCGACGTCGCCGCGCGAGTACGGGGCCAACAGGCCCTATCGAGGGAGTCGGCAAGCGCCAAGTGGGTCGATCGAGGCGACAGGCCGGGCGAGGCGGCCGAGGCGAGTCGGTCCTTCCCCACGCCCCCAGGCGGGACGACGTCGATCTCACCGAACCAGGCGGCGACGGGGACTTCCGGCGCGAGACCGTGGTCCCCCGACGCCTCGCCCGGGCCGATCTCCGGGTCGTCCGCCCGCCGGGCCGCGGGGGCTTCCTCCGCCGCGACCGCCGCTTCTTTCTCGACCTCGAACGCCTGGTCTCCCTCGGCGCGGGTCAACGGCCCATCACCGCCGCAATCCACCCCACACGACGCAACGTGAGACGACCCGGGCTCCTCGGCCTCGGCGACCTGGCCCGAGGCGTCCGGCTCCTCCGCGCGGGGAGGCGTGACCCCTTCGCGCGACGGAGATGGTTCGCCCTCAGCCGGTTCGTCGCTCCGACCCGGTTCCTCGACGGTCGCGACACCCTCCACGCTCACCGGAGTGACCGCGGCGGCGTCTTCCTCGCTGGGGGGCAACGGCCCCTCAGAGCCGCAGGCGTCACCGCACGATTCGCCACAAGGCGACTCGGTTCCCGCGACCTCGACGACGTGCTCAGCCTCGACGACCTGATCCGAGGTATCCGGCTCCGCCGCGCGGGGAGGTGTGGCCTCCTCGACCGTCGGGGATGGATCGCCCTCGACCGGTTCGACCGAGACCGGCTCATCGACTCGACCCGGCCCCTCGACGGTCGCGACATCCTTCGCGATCACCGGAGTGGCCGCGACAGCATCATCCTCGCTGAGGATCAACAGCCCATCATGACCGCAACCTTCCACGATCGATTCCTCGCGATGCGACTCGAGGTCCGCGGCCTCGGCGACCTGATCCGAGACATCCGACTCCACAGAGTGAGGAGGCGTGACCTCCTCGACCGACGGGGACGGGTCCGCTCCGGACGGTTCATCGCTTCGGCCCGGCTCCTCGAGGGTCGTGACATCCTCTGCGATCACCGGGGCGTCATCGGCAGAGGGGAGCGAGGTCGGCGCGTCCGATCCGGACTGACCCGCTCCCTCGACGCCTTCGGGCGTGCGCGGAGGTCGCACCTCCGCGAACGATGAGAATTCTGGCTCCGCGACGGGCTCGACCGGGGCTGCCTTGACCCGAGGCTCCAGCGCGCCGAGATCGTCGGCGACCGGGGCGTCGAGCTCCGGCAGGCCCTCGGTCGCCGACGGGACCGGCACCTGGGGGCGGTCCGGTTCAGCCTCGATCGCCGGGGCGGATTCTTCGACCGTCGGGTCCGGGATCTCGGCCCGGACGAACTTGCCGGGGCCGACCCGGACCCAGGTTGCGCTCGCGCCGGACGGCTCGACGGCCGCCGTCGCTTTCCCTCGGCCTCGGCCTCGGCCTCGCCGGGCTTTCGCCGCGACGGGCCCGGGCTCGGGGGCCGTCTCCGGGACCCCAGAGACTTCGGCCAGAGGCACCGGCTCGGCCGGAGCCTGGTGGTCGCCCTCGACCTTGGCGCGATCATCGGCACCCTCGGGGTTGGGGACCGGTCGAGGTCTCGGGCCCTCGAGGCCCGCCGTGTCCCCGCCCCGACCCGGCGGGAACAGGATCAAGGCCATCAAGAGGAGGTAAGGGGGGACCAGCCAGCTCGAGGCCCAGAGGGCCAGCGCCAAGCTGGTCAAGCCGATCAGCACGCCCAGGAACCCGGCCCAGAGCCATACGCGGATGCGGGCTCGAGGACTCGAGTCGGGGACGTTGGACGGGCCTGGGGTGATCGATGGGTCGTCGTGCCGCACGCGGAGCCGCTCCGGTCGGACTGGGCCATCCTGGGGTCGGCGGCGACGCCGAGGCCCGCCCTCCTTGGCATTATCGGAAGATCCACCCGGCCTCCTGGCGTTTTTCCCACGACGCCGACGCATCGGCTCAAGGACGACGGATGCCTCGCAGGAGGCGATCGGCCCCCCGTTCGAGGAGGGCTTGGGCGACCCGGCGGCCTAGATCATCGGGACGGTCCAGGGGGCCGGTGAAGGACGCGAAGACCCGCTCGCGGCCCTCGGGGTCGAAGACGGCGGCGTCGAGCGCCAGGCCGTCGTTGGTGTCGCGGGCCCAGGCGGCCACCGGGACCATGCATCCCCCCTGCAGCTCGGCCAGCGCCCGGCGCTCGGCGATGACCGCGCGGTGGGTGGCCGGGTCGTCCAGCGGGGCGAGCAGGGCCAGGGTCGTCGCGTCGTCGTCGCGGCACTCGATGCCCAGCGCCCCTTGCCCGACCCCGGGCAGGAATCGGGGAGGCCCGAGCCGCTCGGTGACGTGCCGCTCGAGGCCGAGCCGGCGGAGCCCCGCTTCGGCCAGGACCACCGCGTCGAGGTCGCCCCCGAGCGCCCGGTTCAGCCGGGTCTCGATGTTGCCCCGGACGCCGACGATGTTCAGGCCGGGACGGGCGTGGAGGAGCTGGGCCCGCCGCCGGAGCGAGCCGGTCCCGACCGTGGCCCCGTCGGGCAGGGCGTCCAGGGTCCCGTGGCTCGGGGCGATCAGGGCGTCGGCCTCGTCCTCGCGGCACGGCACGGCGCCCAGAGTCAGGCCCTCGGGGCCCTGCGTCGGCAGGTCCTTCAGACTGTGCACCGCGACCTCGACGGCCGACGCGATCAGGGCACGCTGGATCTCCTTGGTGAAGAGGCCCAGGCCGCCGATCGCCGCCAGCGGTGAGTCGCGGTCGTGGTCCCCCTGCGTCTTGATCTCGACCAACTCGACGACCAGGCCGGGGTGGAGCGCGCGGAGGCGGTCGGCGACCCAGCCGGCCTGCCACCGCGCCAGGAGGCTGCCGCGCGTCCCGATCCGGAACAGATCCCGGGGGCGAGGGGCAGTCGCGTCGGCCGCGGCATCGGCATGGGACGTCATTTCAGGCCTTCCCCCCGGCTCGGCCGACCACGACGACCACGACCCGCTTTGCTCCCGCTCGCTTCAGCTCGCGGGCAGCCGCGCCACAGGTCGCGCCCGTGGTCAGGATGTCGTCGACCAGCAGCACCGTCCGGCCGCGGAGGGCCGGCGACCGTTCGGCCCGGAACGCCCCGCGCAGAAGATTGGCCCGCTCGGTCCGGCCCAGGCGCGCCAGGGGGGGCGTCCTCGTGACCCGGCGGAGCGGCCGGACCAGCCTCAGCGAGAGCCGATCCGCCAGCCCCCGGGCCAGCGCCTCGGCCTGGTTGTAGCCCCGCGACCACTGCCGCCGCCAGTGGAGCGGGACCGGCACCACGCACGCCTCCTCCGGTCCGAGACGGACCTCGGCGCGGGCCTCGACCAACAGCTCGGCAAGCCAGGGGGCGATCCAGGCGTTCCGCTCATGCTTCAGGCGGAGGCAGAGGTCGCGGATCGGCCCCTCGTAGGGCCCCAGCGCGATCGCCCCGTCGAACCCGAGCGACCGCCCCCGGCACTCGAAGCAGCCCCCGGACCGGTCGGACCACGGACCCAGCGGCATGGCGCAGCGGCGGCAGGACATGCCCGAGGCCTCCAGCAGCTCCCGCCGGCAATCCCCGCAAAACGGCGACACGTCCGCCTCGGTGCCGCAGACCAGGCATTCCCACGGGAAGACCAGCGCGTCGACCGCCCGCCACCACGAGACCCACCCGCGCTGAAGCCATCGCGCTCCAGATACCACGACACGTTTCCCGTTTCCCGAATGACGTCAACAGACCCGCCACCCCACCGTCGAAAGGGCCCCAACTCGTTGCCGCTCTGGCATCTCCACTCCCCCTTGTGAGGGAGGGGATCGGATCGCCAATCTCCACGCGGACTTACCACATCGTCAACGGTATTACCTCAAGGTCCCCGCCGGCCGGTCCTCAGGTACGGCTCCAGGTGCTCCCGAGACTGGTGCCGCTCCCGAACCAGCAGCGACTCGGCCAAGGCACGCATCCCGTCAAATTGTCGGATCCGGGACCGCCTCCCGCGGACGCCCTTCGAACCGGCGACGGAGTTGGCCGCAGGCGGCGTCGATCTCACGCCCCTTCGTCTTCCGGACGCTGATGCTCACCCCGAGCGACCGGACGGCCTCCACGAACCGTCGGATAGCCTCGGGGGTCGGCCGCTGGTACGGCAGGCCCGCGACGGGGTTGTAGGGGATCACGTTCACGTGCGCCTTGCGCGCCGCCAGCAATCGCGCCAGCGCCGTCGCGTCCTCGGGACGATCGTTGATCCCCCGTAGCAGCACGTATTCGAAGGTAACCTGGCGGCCGCTCCGCTGGAAGTAGGCGTCGGCCGCCTCGATCACGGCGTTCAATCCCACCTTCTCATTGATGGGGACAAGCTCGTTGCGGAGGGCCTCCGTCGGCGCGTGCAGCGAGACCGCCAGGTGATACTGCCGGTCGTAGGCCGCCAGCCTCGCGATCTTCTCGGGCAGGCCCACCGTCGAGATGGTCACCCGCCGCTGCCCCAGACCTAGCCCATCCGGCGCGCAGATGAGATCCAGGGCGCCCATCAGGTTGTCGAGGTTCGCCAGGCTTTCGCCCATCCCCATGACCACCAGGTGCGTGACCCGCTCCCCGGCCGGCAAGAGGTTCCGTAGCCGGACCACCTGCTCCGCGATCTCGCCCCGCGTCAGGTTCCGTTCGACCCCCTTCAAACCGCTGGCGCAGAAGACGCACCCCATCCCACAGCCGACCTGGGTGCTAATGCAGACCGTCCGCCGATCCTCCTCGGCCATCAGCACGCACTCGACCCGGCGGCCGTCGCCGCATTCCAGGAGAAGCTTGTCCGTACCGTCACACCCGACGTTATGATGAGCCACCGCCGTCCCGAAGACCGTCCACTCGTCGTCGAGCTGCTGGCGGAGCTCCTTCGGGAGGTCGGACATCGCCTCGAACCGCTCAGCGCGGTGCCGGAAGATCCAGCGAAACACCTGGCGCGCATGGTATCCCGGATGGCCCCGATTCGTCATCCAAGCCTTGAGTTCTTCGACGGAGGATTCCAGTAATGGTCGCTTCATCGGCATCCGTGCATTGCACGTATTCGCCCTGGAGGAATGCGGACCACTCTCATAGGCTTCCCAGAACGTTCCTGCACAGTCGGGGCGGCTCAGATACGAGGAGGTATGGGCCAGCCGCTTCGGCTGGCCGGGCACAAACTTCCTGCGAAGCTTTATGAGTCTAGCAATTCCCAGGGCAAAAATGCAGTGGTTTTCATTGCTTCCGTCGAGGTTCGCGGAGCGGACCCGACGAGGGGGACGAGTCCTCTTGTTGAGGCGCGGAGAACCGCCCCGGGCTTCCTTGAGGAAGCCCGGGGCGGTGGAGGAAGATTCCGGCGATGACCGACTTTCGCGCCGAGGCACTATCATGGGCCCGACGGGCTTAACGGCCGTGTTCGGAATGGGAACGGG
>JAFANO010000751.1 GCA_019232645.1 Planctomycetaceae bacterium
CACGCGTCGGTCGACCACGACCACCTCAGTGGGATTGTGACCCGGGCGGGTGGCCTTCTTGGTCGCGTCTTCGCTACCAGTGGTTCGGGTCTTGGACGACGATCTGGACCTGGGGACCTCGTTGTCGGGACCAATAACGTCCCGCGACTGCTCCGGGAAGGACACCGCGAGCGACCCATGCGACCAATACCGCCAATCCTGCAGGCAAATGTGATCTGTGCGTTGAGTTGAGCAGTCTTGTGTTTGGAGTTGCGCAACCGAGCGACAATCATCCTCCTGGAGACGATACGATGCGGTCCATTTCTTGCCTGTCCCTATACCCACCCATTCCGCTTCCGGAGCCACCACTCGAGCGTCAACAGGGCGGTGAAGATCAGGAAGAACGGCCAGTTATCCCAGATCCGGTGCTCGGTCTGGCTGACGAACTCGGTGGAAACCTTCCCATGGAGTGAGCGGAGGTACTTGGGCAACTGCTCCGGGGGGAGCGACTCGCCCCCGGTCGTCTCGGCGATCTGGCGGAGCAGCGCCCGGTCGGCGGCGGGATTCTCCATCTCGCGGTCGTCCTGGTAGACCAGGAACCGGGCGCTGTCGTGGCCGATCTCGGTCCCCCCGCGGAGGGCCTTGACGCTGACCCGATACTCGCCCGGCTGCCCGACGGCGAAGTACGAGCCGCGCGCCTCGTCGCCTTGGTTGAAGAGCTGGACCGATTCCGCAGGGGCGCCGGCGCCCTCGCGCGTGATTTTCGTCTCGTATGTCAAGCCCGTGATCGGCGCACCCTTGGCGTCGCGGGCGGTGACGGTCATCTCGACCTTCTGGCCCAGCGAGATCCGACGGCTGTCGAGCGCGATCGTGACCTGATTCTCCCCCTGTTCTTCCTTGTGGGCGAGCCAGAAGATCGCTTGCCTCCAGAACTTGCGGTGGGCCTGGCGGCCCTCGTCGGTGCCGCGGGCCCAGGTCCAGGTCTCGTCGCCGAAGGCGATGACGCGGCCCCGGCCCGTCTCCATGGCGACCATCAGGGGCACGGGCCGGGGACCGTCGGTGTGCGCCAGGATGCTCGCGTTCGGCTTGGGGTCGCCGAACTGGTTGGTGCCGGTGATCCGGGGCATGGCGTCCCAGATCCGCGCGCTCTCGGCCCGGGTGGGGGCAACCTGGAAGATGAAGCCCTCCGGCGCGTTGAGTTCGGGGACGAACTTCAGGCCCCCCTCGGGCTCGATCTGGCCGTCGCCGGGGTCGATCGTGACGGGCAGGATCCGGGCGACGTCGGTGCCGGACCAGCCCCCCGCGCCGAAGCTGGAGCGGCCCCCGAGCATGATCAGGCCCGCCCCCTTCTCGACCGCGAGGGCCAGGAGCCGCTGCTGCGTCCGGGTCAGCCGGTCGGCGGGCAGGTCGCCCAGGATATAGACGTCGTAGCGGCCGGGAGTGAATTCCGAGTCGTCCAGGCCCGGCTCGCCGTCCGTGGCCGGGTTGCGGAGGACCTTCAGGTCTCCCTGGATGTCGGGCGAGGCGTTGATGGCGCGGGCCAGGAACCGGTATTCCCAGGTGAAGTTCGGGCCCTGGAGGTAGAGGACGTTCAGGCCCCCCTTCAGGACGGTGACGAACGTGCTGATCTCGTTGTTCGAACGCAGCAGCTCCCTCTCCTTGGGCGCGACCCGGAGGGTGATCTTCTTCTCGCCAGCGGACTGGGGGATGAACGACAGTCCGGTGATCGGGACGACCTCCCTCCCCTCGGCGGCCCGGACCTGCGTCCGGGCGACCGACTCCCCCTCGACGAGCATCTCGACGTCGATCGGCTGGTTGGAGAACCCGCGGACGACGAGCGACCCCTTGACCTGGAGTCGGTTCTTGACGAAGACGGTCGGCCCGGCGACGAGCTCCTTGACGGCGATGTCGCGCGAGGCCGGCCCGGCGTTCTCGGACCCGAAGCCGACGGTGACGACCGGGACCTGCTGGCTCCGCAACTGGCGGGCGGCGACCAGCGGGGTCAGGCCGGCGTTGTTGGAGCCGTCGGACAGGAGGACGAGGGTGGCCACCCGCGTCCCCGACTGGCGCCGGATGGCCTCGAGGAGGGCGGCCCCGATCGCGGTTTCGCGGCCGAGCGCCTCGGCCGTCTCCCCGGGCTTCTGGTCGCGGAGCCCGTCGCTGAACCGGAAGAACTTCGCGTCCAGGTCCGGGTCGAGGTCCTTGGTCAGGGCGCGGGCCTGGCTCAGCGTCTTCAACGCCACGCCCCAGCGGGTCTGGCCCCGGACCTCGTCATTGAGCTGCATGCTCGCCGAGTCGTCGATCAGGAAGACGATCGAGGCCGGCTGCTTCTTCTTCTCCTGGACGACCACCGACGGGCGGAAGGCGGCCGCGACGCAGAGCAGGACCGCCGCCAGCCGGAGGCCCAGGGCCAGCCAGCGCCAGCGGCCCCGGGTCCCGCGCAACCTCCGACGATAGGCCCAGATGGTCAGGACCATCACCACCAGCGCCGCCACGACCACCACGGGCCAGGGACCGATCGGGCTGAAGCTCACACTCATCGCGGCCACCTTCCGGCTTGGTACGATCCCTCTCTCTTACGCGCTCCAGGAATATCGTGCGCCCTGTCTGCTGATTTGAAATATGAAATCTCAAATTTAAAATATGAAATCTCTAATATGAAATCTCAGATTTGAAATCTGAAATCTCAGATTTGAGATCCGAACAGTACGCACAAACTCTCTGGAATGCGTATCAGACACAGGCACGATGAGGCTGTCCGATTCTTCATGGGGTGGGCACCGCCCTCCACAAATCACCAGGAACGGATGGTGGGCAGTTGCCACCATCCGAAGAAGATCCGGACCGGACGGCCCCTCCGGGCTCATGACTCAGGCCGCGACGGTCGCCGACCGGGCACCGCCCTCGCTGTAGAAGGTGTTGGCCAGGAAGTTCTCGGCCGTCACCACCACCAGGATCAGCGCCATCAGCCAGGGGAAGATCTCGTGGCCGACCCGTCCCCGGGTGATGGCCCGGTTCAGGCTCTCGGGGTCATCGGCCAGGTGGTAGTTGTTCTTGCCGAAGAGCGCATCGAGGTCGCGCGCCTCCAGGGGGACGAGCTGGGTCTCCGCCAGCGGCGGGTTGACGCTGAAGCCGAGTGTCGCGACGGCCCCCTCCGGCCCCGAGGCCGTCACCTTCCACTGGCCGACCGGCTGGGGGGTGACGATGACCAGCGCGTCGCTGGTGGCCTCGGGGGTGAGCCGGTCGGTCGTCTTGGCGTCGGGGCCCTGGACGACGTAGTTCTTGAACCGGCGGGTCGGGTCGATGGCCAGGACGACGTCCTGGCCCGCCTCGAAGTTGAGCCGCTCGGCCGCGATGCCGGCCAGGTACGCGACCGTCTGGAGCTGGATCGCCAGGAACGGCCAGTACTGGGGGAACTCGTTCCAGGCCGCGAGCGACTTGCGGTCGGCGCGGCGCGCCAGGGGCGTCGTCCAGAGCAGGGCGCGGCCGGTCTTGACCCCCTGGAAGACCCGCTCGACCAGCGCGGGGGCGCCGTCGGAATAGGTCAGCAAGGTGCGCGAACCCTCGGGGGGCGTGACCGACCAGTAGTGAGAGATCGGCACCTGCGAGAGCACGGCGTCGAGCTGTTTGCTGTACCGGTTGAAGAGCGGATGGTTGAAGTCGCTGACCTTGCCGAAGACGGTCTCGGCCTTCGGGTCCTGGACCTTGCTCGGCGCGGCCGGGACGAGCTGCGCGGCGACCGGGCCGTTATAGTTCTCGGGCCGGCAACGATCGCCGAGGCCGATGACGACGCCGCCGCCCTCGCGGACGTAGTCGTTGAGCCGGCCCCAATCGGCCTCGGCGAGCTGGGTGACGTTGAGCAGGAAGACGCAGGTGAATGTCCGGAGCGAGTCCCTGGCCCGCGACGCGAACTGCTCGGGCCGGACCCGCTCGACCTGGCACGTCCGGGGCGCCCCGGGAGGGAGCAGGGCCGAGCCGGGGTCGAGCGCGTCGGCGACGAACTCGGCGTCGATCTCCAGGTCGGAGACGACCAGGACCTTCATCGCCGGCTGGACCTTGAACGTGAAGTAGCGGACGTCGTCGAACGACATCGGGTCGGGGGCGCCGCGGACCCGCACGAAGCCCTGATGCAGCGGGACGGAGGGGTCGAGCTTGGGGGTCGTGAACCGGACCGTGGTCTCGCCGTTGGCCGGCAGCGCGACGGGTTGCTTCCCCTTGGGCACGTCGTCGAGATAGAACTCCACCACGCGCTCGAGGGCCGGCCCCCGCGACCGCAGGAGGGCCTTGATCTCGACCGTCTCTCCCTGGGTGGCGACGCTCTCGGAGGGCTCGGCCTCGACGACGGCGATGTCGTGGGCCTCCTTGGGCGTCAGTCGGAGGATATAAGTGCCGACTCCCGCCTTGACCTCCTTGATCTTGTCGAGTCCCTCGACGGGTCGGCCCTTCTCCCAGGACGAGCCGGCCAGGTCGGTCAGGATGTAAACCTCGTGGCGGGGCCGGTCGCTGTCGGCGACCGCCGCGTAGGCCTGCCCCACGGCGGCGTTCAGCGACCGGGGCTGGGCGGCGCGGAGCGCCAGGCCCTCGATCCGCTTGCGCGCGGCGGCGGGGGAGAGCGGCACCGGCACGCCCGGCTCCGCCGAATCGACCACGAAGACCTGACTGGTGGCGGGCGTCTTCTTCAGGATCTCGTCGGCGCGCTCCTTGGCCTCGTCGAGCCGGGTCTTGAACTTGTCGGTGTAGCCCATCGACAGGCTGGTGTCGAAGACCAGGCCCAGCGCCGTGGGGACCTCCCGATCGCCGAGCGTCGCCTGCGAGAACAACGAGGGTCGGGCCAGCGCCAGCGCCATCAGCGCCACCAGCGCCATCCGCGCCAGTAGGAGCAGCCAGTTCTTGATCCGGAGCTTCGTGCGCGACCGTTTCTGCCGCTCGCGGATCAGCCGAAGCGCCGGGAAGATGACGTGCTTGGGCGTCTGCTTCATGAACAGGTGCAGGATCACCGGCAGGGCGGCCAGCGTCGCCCCCGCCGCAAGTCCCGCGTGGAGCAAGGAGAGGTCCATAGGGTCCCGTCTCGAAGGTCGAACCGTTGATCGCCCGGGATCGAGGTCACGCGACGGATCCCTGGCAGGGCGTGCCACCCCGCCGCAACGGCGGCCCGATCGCCCGCCTAACGTCCTTGCCGGCTGTGGAGATAGCTCATCAAGGCCTTGTCGAAGGGCATGCCGGTGTGCAGGGGGACGTAGTCGATCCGGGCGGCCAGGCACTCCTTGCGGTATGTCGCATGGAACTTCGCGACCTCTTCTAGATAGTCCGCCTTGATCCCCTCGGCGTCAACCAGCAGGGTCTCCCGCGTCTCGTTGTCCTCCAGCTCGAGCATCCCTTCGAATGGAAACAGCGCCTCGGCCTCGTCGAGGACGTGGAAGACGATCACGTCGTGCCCGGCGAACCGGAACCGGTGCAGGGCGTGGAGGATCGGGTCGGTGTCGCCGAGTAGGTCGCTGAAGATCATCACCAGGCTCCGGTGGCGGATCATGCTCGCGACCTGGTGCAGGCTCGTGGCGATCGCCGTCGCGCCGGCCGGCTTGAGCCGCGACAGCAGCGAGAGGATGTTGCCCAGTTGGGACCGCTTGCTCCTCGGGGCCAGGCTCTGTCGGACCTGCTGGTCGAAGGCGACCAGCCCGACCGGGTCTTGCTGGTGGATCATCAGGTAGCCCAGCGCCGCGGCCAGGCTGATCCCGTACTCGAACTTCGTCAGCTCCTGCCGGTAGGTGTACCCCATCGATCCCGAGAGGTCCATGATCAGGTAGCCGGTCAGATTCGTCTCGGCCTGAAACTTCTTGATATAGAAACGATCGGTCTTGGCATAGACGTTCCAATCGATGTCCGCGATGTTGTCGCCGGCGGTGTACTTGCGATGCTCGGAGAACTCGACCGAGAAGCCATGGAACGGGCTGGCGTGCAACCCGGCGATGAACCCCTCGACGATGAACCGGGCGCGGAGGTCGAGCCGCGAGACCTGGCGAATCACCTCGGGCTTCAGGAATTTTTCGGCCGTGATCGCCACGGGACAACCTC
>JAFANO010000044.1 GCA_019232645.1 Planctomycetaceae bacterium
GGGCCTTGCGCTCGATGGCCGAGCGATTGCTCGAGGCCGTCGACCGCGGGATGTGGGAGCGGCCGAGCCCGGAGATCGTCGACTCGCTCAAGGAGATCTACCTCCGCAGCGAAAGCGTCCTGGAGAGCCGCTGATCGGAATTTTTTCCCTTTTCTCAAATTTCAAATTTGAGCTTTCAAATTTGAAACGCGAGACCATCCCCGACGAGGAGAGAGAGCGATGCTCCTGTTCGCCCATCACATGGCCGTGGAACTGTTCGGCCGCGAGTTCTCGCCCCACGGGACCCTCCAGCACGTCTGCGCCTTCGCCGCGATCGGGCTGATCGTGGGGACTTCCGCCTATGGGGCGTTGACCCTGGCCTCGAAGCTCTGGAACGCGCGGCACGCCCGCCGAGGCGCCTGATCGCGTCGCGCGGGGAGGGGGCGGTGGGTGTCGGGCGTCGGGCGATCCGGATCCTGGCCTACGCCTGGGCGGCGCCCACGACCTGCGTGGGCCTGGCGGCGGGGGCGTTGATCCTCGCCTCCGGCGGCGCGGTCCGGTATCGCCGGGGGACGCTCGAGTTCCACGGCGGCTTCTCGCGCTGGTTCGGGCGGAGATGCGGCTTCGGCGCGATGACGCTCGGACACGTGATCATCGGCCGGGACCCCTACCTCCTCGACTTCTGCCGCGACCACGAGCAGGCCCATGTCCGGCAGGTCGAGCGCTGGGGCGGGGCCTTCATCCCGGCCTATCTGACGGCCAGCGTCTGGGCCTGGTGGCGCGGGGAGCATTATTATTTCGACAACTGGTTCGAGCGCGACGCCCGCCGCACCTGCGACGACGATTGGTGAACGGACCCCACGGGAGTTGAGCCTCCGATGCCTCGGACGCCCCACGTCGAGCGCCACTTCACCGCCAGCGAGCTCGTCCGCGACATCGTCATCGGCATGTCCGACGGGCTGACGGTCCCGTTCGCGCTGGCGGCGGGCCTCTCGGGCGCGGTGGCGGTGAACCGGATCATCGTCACCGCCGGCCTGGCCGAGGTGGCCGCGGGCTCGATCGCGATGGGGCTCGGCGGCTTCCTCGCCGCCAGGAGCGACGCCGAGCACTACGCCAGCGAGAAGCGGCGCGAGGACTGCGAGGTCGTCGAGATGCCTCAGGAAGAGCTCGACGAGGTGGCCGTCCTGTTCCGGGCGTACGGGCTCTCCGACGCCGAGATCGCGCCGATCCTCCGGGCGTTCGAGGCGAACCCGAAGGCCTGGGTCGAGTTCATGATGCGCTACGAGCTGGGCCTCGAGGAGCCCGACCCCGGGCGGGCGCTGAAGAGCGCCCTGACGATCGCCGGCGCCTACATCGTCGGGGGGCTGATCCCGCTGGCGCCCTACATCTTCATGGCCGTCCCGCATGCCGCCCTCGTCGTCTCGGTGGCGATCACGCTGCTCGCTCTCCTCATTTTCGGATACGTCAAGGGCCGGTTCACCGGCACGAGGCCGATCCGAAGCGCCTTCCAGACCGCGCTGATCGGGGGCTTGGCCGCGGCGGCCGCGTTCCTGATCGCGCGGGCGTTCTCCGGCCCGAGCGGGGGGTGAATCGAACGGCCATGCCTACCCTACCCGTCACCCACGGCCCGATCGGCGAGGCCATTTTCCCGTTCTCGGCGCTGGTCGGCCAGGACGCGATGAAGCGGGCGCTGATCCTGGCGGCGATCCATCCCGGCCTGGGCGGGGTCCTGATCCGGGGCTCGAAGGGGGCGGCCAAGAGCACGGCGGTCCGCGCCCTGGCCGCGCTGCTGCCCGAGATCGAGGTCGCCCCGGGCGACCCGTTCCATCGCGCCCCCGGCGAGGAGGTCGTCGGCTGGCCCCTGCCCGAGGGGGCGTCCTTCGTGCGACGGCCCGTGGCGCTGGTGAACCTGCCCGTCGGCGCGACCGACGACCGCGTCGTCGGCAGCCTGAACCTGGAACGCGCCCTGACGACCGGCCATCGCGCCTTCGAGCCGGGCCTGCTCGCCGCGGCGCACCGCGGCATCCTCTACATCGACGAGGTCAACCTGCTGGGCGACCACTTGGTCGACCTCCTGCTCGACGCCGCCGCGATGGGGGTCAACCACGTCGAGCGCGAGGGCCTGACGTTCCGCCACCCGTCGCGGTTCGTCCTGGTGGGCACGATGAACCCCGAGGAGGGGGACCTCCGGCCGCAGTTGCTCGACCGCTTCGGGCTGGCGGTCGAGGTCGAGCCGATGACCGACCCCGCCGCCCGCGCCGAGGTCGTCCGCCGCCGCCTCGCCTTCGAGGCCGACACCGCCGGGTTCCGCGCCCGATGGGCCGAGGCCGACCGCCGGGAGGGCCTCCGGATCACCGAGGCGCAGCGGCTCCTCCCGTCGGTCGTCGTCCCCGAGCCCATCCTGTCGGCCATCTGCGGCCGCTGCGCCCGCGAGGGGGCCGACGGCCTCCGCGCCGACCTGACGATCTACAAGGCGGCCTCGGCGCTGGCTGCTTACGAGGGGCGCACCTCCGTGACGCTCGCCGACGTCGAGGCCGTCGCCGAGCTGGCGCTGGCCCACCGCCGCGCGGCGCACGGCCGCCCGCCGACACCGCCCTCGCCTCCCCCCGGCCCGCCCCCGGACGAGGACCGCCCCGCGCCCGGGCGCCCCGCGATCCCGCCGCGGGACGAATATTACGCGA
>JAFANO010000049.1 GCA_019232645.1 Planctomycetaceae bacterium
CTGAAAGACACGCTCGTCGCCGCCCCGCTCCCGACGGCCCCAGAGCCCGAGTTCCCCAAGGAGCGGCGCACGACCTGGCGGAGCGCAGTCCCCCCGATCCTGGAGCGGTGAGACCGGTCCCGCAAGCGACGAATCGCCGCCTCGCCACCGGGGAAGCCGGAGGTCAGCCGGCGGGGGTCGAGGGCGGCATTCATATATCCGCATGTGGGCAAGGCAGCCGGAGACGGCCTGGTCGGAATCGTGCCGCGCCGGGAGTTCGATGCGGGACCTCGGAGTGCTTCGATCGAGGGAATCGGCGGCGTCCGGGACGGTCCGACCGGGCGATTGACCCCCTTCGGGGTTCTGCTACATTATGAGGTTTATCCCCGCAGCGGAAACGTCGCGAGGTGTTTTGATCGGTCGGGGGGGTCTGGTATCCGTCGGCGTTGCGCCGAGGGGCCGGTTCGCTCGCGATCGGATGAATTTGAGGAACCGACTTTCTGTCGAGTGGCCAAAAGTTCGACTGGTCCGGCGACGGCAGGGCCGGGTGCGACGACGGGGCCGCCGCCGGGAACGACACTCCAGGAAACCTCGCGGGATGAGTGATGGTCGAGTGATTGGCCTCTGGCTCTGGCTGCTGGCGTCGTGGATCGGATCGGCGGTCGTCTCGACCGTCGAGGCCCGGTCGCGGCGATCCCGGCGTGTCTCCGACACGCCCCGGCCGGCCCGAGGCGTCGCCCCACTCCGTCCCGGGGGGATCAGACGATACGGGGATCCGAACTCTTCGGCCGGGGCGGCGCCCCGGTCGCCACGACGAAGGCCGCGGTGTCGACGCCGCGGCGTCCGAGGGCCGTTCGGCCGCTGCGACCGGGGGGCCTTGTCCCCGGCCTCTGCCCGTCCGTATCCCGCCTCGCCCCGGGCCACGTCTGCCCTCGGGGGAGCCGGGACGAGTCGTTGACGGCGTCGGTTCCGTTGGATCGCGTCCGGACCGTCCCTCCCCCGGCCCACGAGGCCCGGGCGAGCCGCGGCCGCGCTGCGCGACTCCAACGATGAAAGGCAAGGCGCCGACGTGTTTTGGGATACCACCGGGGTCCTCATCGGGCTGCTCGTCGGGATCCTGGGCGGCCTCGGAGGCGCCGCCGTCTTCGCCCGGATCCGGGGCCAGACCACCCAGGCGCTCGCCGAGGAGATCCTCGCCACCGCCCGGCGCGAGGCCGAGACGATCCGCAGGGAGGCCGAGATCAGCGCCAAGCAGGAGGCCCTCCGCCGCCGCGAGGCCCTCGACGCCGAGGTCGACACTGCCCGCAAGGATCTCCGCGAGCAGGAGAAACGCCTCGAGAAACGCGCCGACTTGCTCGACCAGAAGCTCGACCTCAGCAACAAGAAAGAGCGCGAGTTCGAGAGCGTCCAACGCTACCTGGCCGAGCAGCAGGAGGACCTGACCCGCTGCCAGGCCGAGGTCAAGCAGGTCCTGGCCGACCAGCGCGAGGCGCTCTACAGGATCGCTCAGCTCGACCACGACGAGGCGCGCAGCCTGCTGCTCCGACGCCTCGAGGACGAGCTGCGGCACGAGGTCGGCGGCCTGATCCTCAAGCACGAGCAGTCGCTCCGCGAGACCTGCCAGCAGCGGGCGCGCCAGGTCCTCGCCACCGCGATTCAGCGGTACGCCGCGCCGCACACCGCCGAGACGACCGTCAGCACCGTCGACATCCCGACCGACGACATGAAGGGGCGGATCATCGGCCGCGAGGGCCGGAACATTCGCGCCTTCGAGAAGGCCACGGGCGTCGACGTCATCGTCGACGACACGCCGGGGATCGTTATCGTGACCGGGTTCGACAACTTCCGTCGCGAGGTCGCCAAGCTGGCGCTGGAGAAGCTGATCCAGGACGGCCGGATCCACCCGACCCGAATCGAGGAGATCGTCAAGGAGACGCAGGAGGAGATGGCGCAGCACATCCGACAGGTCGGCCTGGCCGCCGCGCAGGAGGCGAACGTCCCCGGCCTGCACGACAAGCTGATCGACCTGCTCGGCCGGCTCAAGTTCCGGACCAGCTACTCGCAGAA
>JAFANO010000162.1 GCA_019232645.1 Planctomycetaceae bacterium
AAGGTCAGCCGCGCCCGGATCGGCATCGCGCTGGGCCCGCTCACGCCGGCGATGGCCAAGCAGCTCGGCATCGATCCCAAGACCAAGGGCGTCCTGTGCAACGAGATCCTGCCGGGCGGCCCGGCCGAGAAGGCGGGCTTGAAGGCCGGTGACGTCATCACCAGCTTCAACGGCCAGCCGGTCGTCAACATCCCGGCGTTCCGCCTGAACGTCGCCGCCAGCGACGTCGGCCGGTCCTACACGCTGACTTACCTCCGCAACGGCGAGGAGCACACGACCTCGATCGTCCCCGCCCCCTCCGACAAGGTCGTCTTCGAGCAGGAGAAGGAGTCGTCGGCCGAGCCCGAGGCGCGGTCCGAGACCGCCAAGACGTCGATCAGCGACTTCGGCCTGGAGGTCCAGCCGTTGACGTCCGAGCTGGCCCGGTCGCTCGGCATGTCCACCGACCTCCAGGGGTTGCTCATCAGCTCGGTCAAGGAGGGTAGCCCCGCCGAGGCCGCGGGCCTCGAGGAGGGCCAGGTCATCACCAAGGTCGTCACCGACCGGAAGATCCAGCCGGTCAAGACCGTCAAGGAGTTCCAGGACCTGGCCGGCAAGACGGACGAGCTGGCGGTCTACGTCCAGTCGACCAAGGGCCCGAGCCGGTTCGTGACCCTGAGCAAAAAGAAGGACTGAAGTCATCCCGGCCGAGGGGGTGATCCTCTCCGCGAGCCGGGCGCGAAGACGGGGCCGGCCCGGGGGTTTCCCCCATCGGCCGGCCCCGCTTCTTTTATGATCAACCGTGCAGACCCGTGGCGCGGTGCTGACCTGGCGGGCGTGCTCGGGTCGGCGGGTCATCCCGGTGGCAGGACTGAATATCGACGCATGCGTTCGCGAAGTTCGCTAAAATCCGGGACGGATCGGGGACGGTGACCGGGCGGCGCGGGCCCTCCGGCCCGGGCGGATCCGGTCGCGAGCTCGTCGCAGGTGCCGAAAACGGGGATCGGCGGGATGTGCCCGGGTCGACGGTGCGACTATAGTTATAAGGGAGAGTGACGCCCACGCTCCGCACGCAGGACGGTCGGCCCCCTCCGGCCGCGGCGGACGCGGCCTCGACCCGTTCCAGGACGTTTCCCGCGATGTTTGATCACACGACCAATCCCGAGACGGTCGAGCGCCAGTCCCCCGAGGTCGCCTTGCGCGTCCGCAACTTGCCGCCATACCTGTTCGGCAAGATCAACGACCTGAAGTATCGCAAGCGGCGGGAGGGGATCGACGTCATCGACCTGGGCATGGGCAATCCGACCGACCCGCCCGAGCCCTGGGTCGTCGAGAAGCTCTGCGAGGCGGCGCGCGACGCGAGGAACCACCGCTACAGCGTCGCGTCCGGCCTGTTCAACCTGCGGCGCGAGGTGGCGAAGAAGTACGAGGCGCGGTTCGGCGTCGGGCTCGACCCCGATCACGAGGTCGTGACCACGATCGGCTCGAAAGAGGGCTTCAGCCACATGTGCCTGGCGCTGCTCGGGCCGGGCGACACGGCGCTGGTGCCGGCGCCGAGCTTCCCGATCCACGTGCACGCCGTCGCGCTGGCCTCGGCCAACGTCATCGCGCTGGACTGCCGCGACCCGCACGCCTTCCTGGCGGACATCAAGCTGGTCTGCGAGAGCCTGACTCCACGGCCCAAGATCCTGATCCTCAACTATCCCCATAACCCGACGGCCGCCGTGGTGGGACCGGCGTTCTTCGAGGAGGTCGTCGCGCTGGCCAAGCGCTTCCGCTTCTTCGTCATCCACGACTTCGCCTACGGCGACATCAGCTTCGACGGCTACCAGGCACCGAGCTTCCTGTCGATCGTCGGGGCCAAGGACGTCGGATGCGAATTCACGACGATGTCCAAGGGCTACAACATGGCAGGCTGGCGCGTCGGGTTCGCGGCGGGCAACCGCGACATGCTCACCGCCCTGAAGGCGATCAAGGGCTATTACGACTACGGGCTCTTCCAGGCCGTTCAGATCGCGGCGATCGTGGCGCTGCGGCACGGCGAACCGGGGCGGCTGGCGCAGGTGGCCGAATATCAGGCGCGCCGCGACGTGCTGGTCGACGGGCTCAATCGCCTGGGCTGGACCGTCGAGCGGCCCAAGGCGGGCATGTTCGTCTGGGCGCCGATCCCCGAGCCCTGGCGGTCGCAGCTGGGCTCGATCGACTTCGCGATGAAGCTCCTGGAAGAGGCCGAGGTCGCCGTCAGCCCCGGGCGGGGTTTCGGCGAGTCGGGTGAGGGCTATCTCCGGCTCGCCCTGATCGAGAACGAGCACCGCCTGCGGCAGGCCGTCCGCCAGATCGGCCGGTGCCTGAAGCCGGAGAAGGCCGTGAGTTGATCCCGAAACCTGGCCCCGAGGGAGGTCGTCCCATGGTCGCATGCGCCTATTGCGAACGCCCCCTGATCTGCGACGGTTGCCAGGGCCCATACGCCCCACCCTCGCCGGAGCAATACGAAGCGCTCTCCCGGCCCGAATCCATGATCACCTGTCCCAGATGCAGCCAGGTCCTCATCTGTCACTGGTGCAAGACGCCCTACGACGGCGAGGCCGAGGAGGAGGCCGACGCGCCGGGGTCGGCCGGGAGTTGAGCGGGCACCTTGGACTGATGATTGCGAATTCGAGATTCCAGATTCGAGATTCCAGATTCGAGATTCGAGAGTCCGGATCTAAGATCGCGAAGTCTCACGTCTGGAATCTCGATTGTATATTCGAGAGTTCATATATTAGATCGTGAATTCTCTCGTCTGGAATTTCGAATCTGGAATCTCGAATCTCAAATTCCGAGCGATCGAACGCGGCCTGGGCCTGGTGCAAGGTCCAATTCCGACAACCTTTCCTCCGATCCGAAGCGTCCGACCATGGGCCCATTCGGGGTCGAACCAGAACAGGAA
>JAFANO010000292.1 GCA_019232645.1 Planctomycetaceae bacterium
GGGGTCCCGCCGCGCGCCGGCGCCGCCGCCGGGGCAGCGCCAGAGCAGCCAGATCCGCCGGCCGTTGGGGACCGCGTCGGTCGCCTCGCGCCGGATCCGGCCGGCCCGCTCCAGCTCCCGGAGGCAGCGCTGGACGTGGCCGACGGACTTGCCGACCTTGGCGGCGAGGGTGGCGTCGGAGGGCCAGCAGTGGTCCTTGACCCAGGCCCAGTTGCGGACCATGACGGCGATGAGGGCCTTGGCGGTGGAGGTGAGGTCGGTGTCGGCGAGGATGGCGTCGAGCCCCGGGTCGTTGGGCAGCGCGGCGCCACCCCCGCCGGGCCGCGGGGTGGCGGCCGGCGTCGTGGCCCGGGTCGTGGAGGGGCTCATGTCCGGTCCCCCCCCTCGCCGCGCCGGACGCGGGCCTGGAACAGCGGGGCGGCGCCGGCCAGGGCCGTCCGCAGCGCGTGGATGCGGCGTGCCCTCTCGGCCGGGGTCAGCGGGATCCCGCGCCGCGCCCGGGTGACGGGCGCGGGGAAAAATCCGGTCGCGGTCGGGTCAAGGTCCTTGTGCCGATCGCGGGGTCGGCTAGAATGGCCTTCCCGTAGCAAACGGACAAAAAACAACGCTAAGCCGGAGGCCGGCCCGGTCGTAGCGGGCGAAGCTTGGCACCGCCGAGGTCCTTGCTCATCTCGAAGGCGTACTTGCCGTACGGGTTGATGTGCTCGTAACGGCACGGTGACAGGTGGGTCAGGTCGGACTCCTGGACCGAGTGCCCGTCGATGCGGAGTCGGTCGATCGCCGCCGCCATGTAGACCGTGTTCCACGCGATCACCGCGTTGGTCAAGAGGTTCAGGCACGTCGCCTGGTGCACCTGCTCTTCCTCCTGCTTCCGCCGGATCTTGCCCCGGTTGGCGAAGAACAGGAACTCCCGCAGCGAGTGCAAGGACTCGCCCTTGTTGAGTTGGGTGTTGATCCGGCGCCGGAGCTGCTCGCTCTCCAGGTACCGCAGGATGAAGATGGTCTTGACCAGGCGGCCGTACTCCTGCAGGGCACGGGTGAGGGCGTTCTGGCGGCGGTAGGACTGGAGCCGGCTGATCAGCAGCGAGGCGGTGACCCAGCCCCGCTTCAGCGACCCGGCGACTCGGAGCAGGTCATCCCAACGGCGCAGGATCAGGTCGCGGCGGATCCGGCCCTTGAGCCGCGGCTCGAGATTCGGGTAGGTCCGGCTCCGGTCGAGGCGGTAGAGCTGCTGGTCGCCCAGGTCGCGAATCCGGGGCGAGAATTGCAGGCCCAGCAGGTCGAACAGGGCAAAGATGATTTCGGTGTAACCCGCCGTGTCGGTCGTGTGCTCCAGGATCGGCAGCTCGGTCTCGTTGTCGAGGATCTCGTCGAGCACGTAGGTCGCGTCCCGCACCGTGGTGGGAATGACCTTGGTGCCGTACTGCGAGAACTGGTCCGAGGTCCACGTGTAGAAGGTCACCCCCTTGCCGTAGCCGAAGTAGCGTGGCAGGGCCGTGGCGTTGCGGACCTTGCCCGAGGCCGGGAATCGTTGGCCATCGGACGATGACAGCGTGCCGCCGCCCCAGTGCCGGCTCATGGGCTGATGGTGCTGGAAGTTCACGACCGTGGCGACCGACGCCCGGAGCGTCTCCTCGCGGAGATACCAGGTCGTGCACCAGGCCAATCGGTCATACGCGTGGTCGCAGATCTGGGCCGTCCGGGCCAGGCCGAGGTTGCAGCCCTGGGCCAGAACCGAGGCATAGAGGTGGCGGGTCATGTCCTGGCTTCGGGGCTCGCGCCCGCTGGCGTGCTCGAAACAGCCGCTGAAGCTGGTCCAGCCATCGACCTCGACCAGCAACTCGCTCAACCCCACCTGGGGCAGCCGCTCGTCGATGAGCCGTTCGAGGGTCACGGCGCTCTCCGGTCGCTCTTCCGCTTCGAGCGGGGTGACGATGAGGTCCCCGTCCTCCATCCGGACCCCCGTGTCACGCTTCAGCAAGGGGTCAACTCGTCCCAGGAACGCCTCCAGCTCGGCCTCGCGTTGCGTGAGACGTACCGTGCCCTCGTCGGAGACCTGGAGTTGCTGGCACACCTCGCCGCGCAGGGCCGTCCAACGATCCCTGGGGATCAGGTACGTCTCCGGGTCGGAGTAGCGACGGCTGGATTCCAGCCAGACATCCCCGGCCCGCAACGCCGCGCGTAGCTCCGAGAGTACGCAGAGCTCGAAGTAGGCCCGGTCGATTCGTCCTTGGCCGTCGATCACGTAGGGCCGCCACTTCGCCGGGACGAAATCGACGGCGGTGCTCCGAGGCAGGCTTGGGCCCCGGCGCTCGCTCAGCCGCCGGAGCAGGTCCACGGCCTTCAGGAGCGGGTCGGGGTCCACGTTCGACCGGAACGGGAACGCCGCGAGAAACGCCGGGACGAACCGGCGGAGGTGCCCGTACCGCTTCCGGAGGAAGTCGAGGCCGCTGTCATCGTCGGGACGGACGATCCCGCTGGATTCCTCGACGGCTTTCCTGAGCCGTTCGGGCGAGATTCGCCGGTAGATGGTGTGTCGGAGCTGTGCGTCGCGGACCGTGGGGTCGAGCACGACGCGGGCCAGCTCGCCGAAGAGCCGGACCGTCTCGTTGGTGGCCTGCGCCATGGAGCCGCGGAATTCCTCCAGGTCGTGGCCGGCCCGCGCGTACGCCTCGGCCAGGCAGCGGTCGAACTGGTCGATCGTCTCGTCGGCGACGTCGACCAGCGACTGGTGGAGGAAGGCCACCAGGAGCGGATACCGCCGTTCTTCCGGCATCCGCTGCAGGGCTTGGCCGGTGGCCCGACGAGCGATCTGGGCCAGGCGCTTGAGCCGGTTGGGGCTCAGGCCGTCGAGGGTCCATTGCGCGACGCCCGCACCCTTCAGGAATTCGAGCTTCTCGATGTTGCGCAGGATGGCCTTCGGCGAGTTCGAGACGGCCGAGCGGCGGAGCCAGGTCAGCGCGGTCCCTCCGCGGGAGGCATCGGGGACGAGCAGGCTGTCGAGCAAGGCCCTGGTGTCGTCGGACAGGAGGGGGGTCAGGATGCGGAAGGTTTCGTGCTGGGCCTCCTGCTGGGCGGCGACCACCATCCGTTCGAGGCAGGTCAGCCCCGGCCGCACCACCTTGTCGGTGCGGAGCTTCTCGCAGGCGAGTTGGAAGAGCAGGCTCGGCCGGTCGTGCTCCAAACCCCGGTCGACGAGCCAGGTCTTGAGGGCCCTCAGGTCGCTGGGTCGGGCCTTGTGAAAGCCCAGATGGGCCAGGACTTCCTGGAGATGACCCGTCCGAGTCTGGGACCGCTCCCCGTACTTGACGAGGCATCGTGGGGCGACACCGAGCTGTTTGGCGAGATGGCCGATAGCGGCTGGGGGTGCGGAATGGAGCTTCGTCGGCACGAAGCCCAGATAGCGAAGGGCACAGACCTGCAACGCGAAGCCGAGCCGGTTGTGAGCGCGCCGCTGTCCTTGGACCAAGAGCCGGTCGCGTTCGGAGAGCGTGAAATACCCGATCAGATCCTCGGACGGGATCTCGGTGGGGAACCCCCTGAGCCGTTTCCGCTCGGTGTCATTCAGGAAGCTGCCGGGCACCCGTGCGGCCCTCGGCAAGGTAGCGGTAGAGCGTGGTCCTGCCGATCCGGAGCGTCCGGCAGATGTCGGCGATTGTGTTCGTCTTGTCGTTGTGCAGCGTGAGGGCCTGGGTCTTCTTCTTCGCGTCCAGCTTCCGAGGCCGGCCGCCCCCCTTTCCGCGGGCTCGGGCCGCATCGAGCCCGGCCCTGGTCCGCTCGCGGATGATGTCCCGCTCGAACTCGGCCAGGGCCGCGAAGACGTGGAAGACCAGCTTCCCGCCGCTGGTCGTCGTATCGATACTTTCCTGGAGGCTTCGGAAGCCGACTTTCCGTTCCTGGAGCTGCCCGACGGTTTCGATCAGGTTCCGGATGCTGCGGCCCAAGCGGTCGAGCTTCCAGACCACGAGGGTGTCACCCTTCCTGAGGTGCGCGAGGGCCTGATCGAGCCCCGGCCGCTCGGCACGAGCGCCACCGGCCCTGTCCGTGAAGAGCTTCTCGCAACCGGCGCGATTCAAGGCGTCGGTCTGGAGATCGAGGTTTTGTTCGGTGGTGGAGACGCGGGCATAGCCGATCAGCATGGGCGACACCCTCCTCTTGGTCGGATCGTGCCGAAACCCGAGCCTCGCGTCAAGGTTACGGGACGTTGATTTCGGGACGGCTTTCAGGGTGGTATTCTGGCCGTATTGAGGGAAAGGCGAGGGGCAGCGAGAGGGGTTCCGAAAAGGCACGTTTTTGGGACGGCCACGTTGGCCGGATGGAAAGGGGATTATCCCCGGCAAAACGAGCCGTGCTCGCCCATCGATGCATCGGGGGAGTAGACTGGACCGCGGTCGAACCTTTGGGGCGACCCGGCCGTCTGAACCCGAGTCGGATGGCGACGGTCGGGACGGAGAGCGATACCTCGGAGGCCACGATGGCGGGCGGCACCTGGAAGCGAGACGACGTGGCGGCGGGGTACCTGAGCGAGCGGTCGCACTTCATCCCCGACCGGCCCAGGCAGCTCGAAGTTCTAGTTCGCGTCGTCCGGTCGTCCGACCGGCCTCCGAGTCGCATCCTCGACCTCGGGGCGGGTGACGGGGTCCTCCTGGAATGCTTTCTGGAAGCGTTCCCCGAGGCGACGGGCGTTGCCGTCGATTTCTCGCCCGTCATGGTCGAGAAAGCCCGAGAGCGCCTGAGCAAGTTCGGCCCGCGGGTCACGGTCGCCGCGGCCGACCTCGGCTCCCCCGACTGGCTCCGAGGGGTCGAGCCGCCCTTTGATGCGGTCGTGAGCGGCCTGGCGATTCATCACCTCACCGACGACCGGAAGCGGTCCCTCTATCGGGAAATCTTCGGCCTGCTGCGGCCCGGCGGTACGTTCCTGAACTGCGAGCACGTCGCCAGTCGCGGGCCGTGGGGTCAGGGGATGTACGACGACGCGGTGAGTGAGCAGCTCTGGCGACGGCGGCAAGAACAGGGCGAGGCGGTCTCATTCGAGGAGGTCCGCACGGAGTACGTCAGCCGACCCGACCGGGCCGACAACATCCTCGCACTCGTTGAAGACCAATGCGATTGGCTGCGGGACATCGGCTTCCGGGACGTTGATTGCTTCTGGAAGTATTTCGAGCTGGCCATCTTCGGCGGGCGGCGACCCTCGAAGGGGCACCGAGTCGCCACGCTCTCGGACGTGGATAAATAGTTCCAATCCCCGAATCCGGCGACACCCTCACCAGCCGCAAGCAAGGAGAGCGAACATGAGCAAAATGACGATCTGCCTGTGGTTCGACCGGGGTAAGGCCCGCGAGGCGGCCGAGTTCTACGCGAGCGTGTTCCCCGACAGCCACGTCGGGAAAGCTCACGCCTCCGCCGTGGACATTCCGTCTGCGAAGGTGGGCGAGGATCTCACCGTCGAGTTCACCGTGCTCGGCCAGTCGTACATCGGCCTGAACGGCGGGCCAAATTTCAAGCCGAACGAGGCGGTCAGCTTTATGGTCCTGACCGAGAACCAGGAAGAGACCGACCGTTACTGGGACGCCATCGTCGGCAACGGCGGCGAGGAGAGCGCTTGCAGCTGGTGCAAAGATCGCTGGGGCTTCTCGTGGCAGATCACGCCCCGTGCGCTACTCGCGGCGACAACCGACCCGGATCGCGCCGCCGCAAAACGCGCCATGGAAGCCATGATGACGATGAGGAAGATCGACATCGCGACGATCGAGGCCGCGCGCCGGGGCGAAGGCTGAGGGGGAAAACCACGGGCGGCCTTTCAGAGGCGGGCCGAAACCCGCCACCCTCTCCGTTCAGACCACCGGACGAGGTCAATCCCCGATAAAGCGAATTCTCCGACAATCGTCCCGAAAACCCTCCGAATCGGGACGGACGAGCCTTAGCGTTGTTTTTTGTCCGTCTGCTACGGGAAGGCCAACGACGGGGGGCCCCGGACGGCCAGAGACGCACCCGTCGCCCGGCCCCACCACCGGGTTGGCATCTGCCCGAGGTCGCCTCGAAGCGGCGGGAACTGGACAGCTTTGACGTGGTGGAAGGGCTGGTGATCAAGGATGGTCCCCAGGTCGAGGTCCTCAACGGTATCTCTCTGCAGAAGGATTGCCCGCCTCGTTCCCGGTGGAGGCGAGCGTGACGGCCAAGGTCGTGGTCGAGTCGCTGATCGAGCATTGGCGGGCGTTGGGCCTGCCCGGCTACGCTCAGTTCGACAACGACACGATCTTCCAGGGCCCGCACGCCCAC
>JAFANO010000408.1 GCA_019232645.1 Planctomycetaceae bacterium
TAGGACGAGCGAATATCCTTGACGGGCCAGCTCGCGCGCCACCGCTGCGCCGATGCCGGTCGAGGCGCCGGTCACGAGCACGACCTTGGGGGATCCTGCGTCGGGCATGGATCAAGGGGCTCCCGCGTCTTCGGAAAGAACTGGCATCCCCCAGCGCGCGATGGGTGGGGAATCGACCCCGAGCTGGTCGCAGATCCGCGCCACGACGAACCGGACGAGGTCGTCGAGCGTCCGGGGCCGGTGATACCAGCCGGGCATCGCGGGCAGGACGATCGCCCCGGCGCGGGTGACGGTCACCATGTTCTCCAGGTGGATCAGGCTGAGCGGGGTCTCCCGCGGCACGAGGATCAGCTTGCGACGCTCCTTGAGGTGGACGTCGGCCGCGCGAGTGACCAGGTTCGTGGTGATCCCGCCGGCGATCGACGCCAGGGTGCTCATGCTGCACGGCGCGACGACCATGCCGCCGGTCGGGAACGACCCGCTGGCGATCCCCGCCGAGAAGTCGGCGTGGTGGTGGTAGACCAAGCGGCCCTCGCCGGGGTCGCCGAAGACCGAGGGGTCGAATCGCTTGAGCGACACCTCGATGCCCAGCTCCTCGCGGATCACCTGGGCGCCGCTGCCGCTGATGGTCAGGTGGACGGTCCGGCCCGACCGGCAGAGCGCGTGCAGCAGCGCGACGGCGTAGGGGGCGCCGCTGGCCCCGGTGATCGCCAGCACCAGGTCGGGGCCGTCGCTCATCCGCGCGGCCCCCGTCGCGGCTTGGTCCCGACGTAGAGCGTGGCGATCCCGAACGTCAGCGGATGCTGGCGCAGCTCGGTCAAGCCGCGCGCGGCCAGGAGGTCGAGCATCTCCTGGCCGTCCGGGAACTGCAACACGCTGGTCGGCAGGTAGTGATAGGCCCGGTCCGAGTTCGGCGCGATCGCCTGGCCGATCCGGGGCAGGATCCGCCGGAAGAAGAAGAGGTAGAGGCGGCCGAGCAGCGGGCCGCGCGGCCTCGAGAACTCGAGGATCGCGACCTTGCCCCCCGGCCGGGCGACCCGTACCATCTCGTCGATCCCACGGGCCGTGTCGCTGACGTTGCGGAGCCCGAACGCCACGGTCACCACGCCGAACGTGTCGCCCGGCAACGGCAGCCGCTGCGTGTCCGCCTCGATCAGCGTCACGCGATCCGACGCCCCCGCCCCGCGGACCTTGCTGTTGCCCAGGCGGAGCATCTCGTGGCAGAAGTCGGAGCCGATGACCGGCGAGAGGCCCCGGCCCGCGCGATCGTAGGCCAGCGCCAGGTCGGCGGTCCCGGTGCAGCAGTCGAGCACGGGGACCCCCGGCTCGGGCGGGACCGTCCGCGTCGTGAACCGCCGCCAGAGCCGGTCGATGTTCAGGCTGAGCAGGTGATTGAGCAGGTCGTACTTGCCCGCGATCGAGGCGAACATCGACCGGACGCGCCGCGACGACTTGTCAACAGGGATCCCCCCCGCCTCCAACCGCTCCGACGATTCCGTCCCCGTTGCCATGCGCGACCCCTTCTGGGTAACTTGCCGGACCTGCTAGAGATTGTATACGCGGGGGTCGCCCACGTGTCCACGGCTGGTCGTTTCCGCGACGACGCCTACGCTGTGAGTCGGAGGTTCCAACCCGATGGGATACCGCACGCTCGCCGGATGCCTTCACGACCTCCGGGCCCACGGACAGCTTGTCACGATCGACCGGGAGGTCGACCCGCACCTCGAAGCCGCCGCGATCCAGCGCCGGGTGTACGAGGCCGGGGGGCCGGCGCTCTTCTTCCCCCGGGTCAAAGGGACGGCGTTCCCGATGGTCGGCAACCTGTTCGGGACGAGGGAGCGCACCCGGTTCCTCTTCCGCGACACGCTCGAGTCGGTCCGCCGGCTGGTCGAGCTGAAGGTCCAGCCGCCCGCGCTGCTCAAGCGTCCCTGGCGCTATCGCGGGGTGCCGGGGACGGCGCTCCACCTGTTGCCGAAGCGGGTCGCGCGGGGGCCGATCCTGGCGCACACGACGACGCTCGACCGGCTGCCGCGGCTCCAGTCGTGGCCGCTCGACGGCGGGCCGTTCGTCACCCTGCCGCAGGTCTACACGGAGGACCCCGACCGGCCCGGCCTGGCGAAGTCGAACCTGGGGATGTACCGGGTGCAGCTCGCGGGGAACCGGTACGAGCCGAACCGCGAGGCCGGCCTGCACTACCAGATCCACCGCGGGATCGGCGTGCACCACGCGGCGGCGATCCGCCGGGGCGAGCCACTCCGGGTCAACGTCTTCATCGGCGGCCCGCCCGCGATGACCGTCGCCGCGGTGATGCCGCTGCCCGAGGGGCTCCCCGAGATCGGCTTCGCCGGGGCGCTGGCGGGCCACCGGATCCGGATCGTCGCCCCGGACGGGCTGCTGCCCATGCCCGCCGAGGCCGACTTCGTCATCGCCGGCACGATCGACCCCCACGCCCGCAAGCCCGAGGGGCCCTTCGGCGACCACCTGGGCTATTACAGCCTGGCGCACGACTTCCCCGTGCTCCGCGTCGAGCGCGTCTACCACCGCCCGGGGGCGACCTGGCCATTCACCTCGGTCGGTCGGCCGCCGCAGGAAGACACCTCCTTCGGCGAGCTGATCCACGAGCTGACCGGCCCGCTGGTGCCGACGGTCCTGCCCGGCGTCCACGCCGTCCACGCCGTCGACGCGGCCGGCGTCCACCCGCTGCTCCTGGCGATCGCCAGCGAGCGCTACGTGCCCTACGCCGAGACGAGGCGCCCGCAGGAGATCCTCACCGCCGCCAACGCCATCCTCGGCCAGGGGCAGATGTCGCTGGCCAAGTATCTCCTGATCGTGGCCAAGGAGGACGACCCCGGCCTCGACATCCACGACATCCCCGCCTTCCTCCGCCACCTGCTCGAGCGGGTGGACTGGGCGAACGACCTCCATTTCCAGACCCGGACGACGATCGACACGCTCGACTACTCGGGCCACGGCCTGAACGAGGGCTCGAAGGTCGTCATCGCCGCCGCCGGGCCCCGCCGCCGGGACTTGCCGCCGGACATCCCCGCCGGGCTGAGGCTGCCCGAAGGATTCCATTCGCCCCGCGTCGCCCTGCCGGGCATCCTCGCGGTGCAGGGGCCGGCGTATCGCCCCGACGCCCGCGACATCCGGGCCTTCTGCTCGGCACTCTCCCACGACGATCCGGTCGCCGCGTTCCCGCTGATCGTGACCGTCGATGACAGCGAATTCACCGCGCGTTCGACGAGGAACTTCCTCTGGGTCACCTTCACCCGATCGAACCCCGCGGCCGACATCGACGGCCTGGGCGCCTTCATCGACCAAAAGCACTGGGGCTGCACCGGCCCGCTCGTGATCGACGCACGGATCAAGCCGCACCACGCGCCCCCGCTGGTCGATGACCCGGAGATCGAGCGGCGCGTGGACGCCCTGGCCGCTCCCGGCGGCCCGCTGCACGGCATCCTCTGAGCTCGCGCCCGGATCGGCTATCCCGACCGCTGGTTCGGGATCAATCCCGATGATCATCGCAGGGTTGTTCCAGTGGCGCCAGCCGACCGATCCCGATGGTGCGCCGCATCCAGGCACTGGTCTGCCAGTTGTCCACCGGGGTCGAATCCGAGAGCACCGGCGGTAGGGCGAGGAGGAAATGATGCGCCAGGGCAGTGACGAACGGCTCGTACATCCCGCGCAGCTCGGCCAGGTTTCGATCCACTGCCTCGCCGTCCCGCAGCTCGATCCCCGCCGTCCGTAACTCCTCCCGCAGCTGCAGCAAGCGGTCCTCGGGCAAGCGGTCCGGGTCCGGCTCGATCGGGGGGACATAATAGACTTGGGCCAGGTCCACGACCGTATGTCGCGCGGTGGCGAAGGTCAACTGCGCCTGGTACGGGTCCGTACCCTTCACCCCCGCGATCACCAGCGCCGCGGTGTCCAGGATCGCCGTCAGCGCCGCCAACCAGGATTGGTTGTCGTGCTGCGAGCGGTAGTAGCTCAGGACCGGGAAGGAGATGTGACTTTCCAGCACCTCGGCCGCCCACCGCTC
>JAFANO010000491.1 GCA_019232645.1 Planctomycetaceae bacterium
ACAATCGCTGTCAACGGTCCCCTGTCAGTATGCCCGGCAGGATTTGAACCTGCAACCTTTAGCTCCGGAGGCGGTATCTTGTGACAGGTCGAAAGCCGTGTAAATCCCTATCACCCTAAGCAATTGTAGCCTCTCGAACCCCTTTTGCAAAGACTCTCCGAGCTATGCGAGAAATTGCGGCGGAATGCGGTAGTGACACTCCGCATCCGGTAGTAACCCGGTAGTGAAAACGGTAGTGAACATTGACCCTTGCTTTCGCGATCGAGTGCGGAATCGGAGGGACGCGATGGGGGGGCTGGGAGGCCGTAGGACGCGACGAAGAGGGGGGGTCAATCGATTCGTCAGCCGATTGTGAGGAGGTCAAGCCGGAACTCGTGGGCGCACGAGCCTTCAAGGCCCGAAGCTAGCGACCTCGGTTTGGGATCGGCGTTCCAAGGTTGAGCCGGAAGCAGAGGTACGACGCTGCTCCTCATCTGGACTAACGCCCTCGAGAGTGCAACTGTCATGGCGGAAGACTCACGCTGGGAGCGATACGTTATTGCGGACTGAGGCGCGCTGCGCCTGGCTCCAGAGCGTCGTCTGTGTTCGGCCGCCCGCATGTCAAGTGGGGCAAAATGTCGGCCCTCCAAGGCGGGCCCGGACCGCCGCCGGGAATTACACCCGGGCCCAGTTTGCGCCTCCATGACGTTCAGGAGGGCCGATCGGGTCTTCTCGCCGTCGTTGGGCATCACCGCCGGGATGAGGAGGTCTTGGCCGCGTCGGCCGTCACGAAGGCGGATCCTGTGGGCGACCCGCGGCCGGCCGGTCCGTGGGATTACGCGTCGGCCGCTCGAATCCCGCCACGAGGTGGGACACCGCGGGCGGCTCATCCGCGCGGTGGAAGGCCCGGACCTGCTCCTGGGCAACGCGGTCCGCCTTTGTGACCCGCTCGTGCTGTCTCAGGTGCTCGACCAGGGACTCGACCAGGAACGCCTCGACCAGGCGGGCGGGATCCGCCGCGTCCTGAAAAACCTCCCACCAGAGCGCTCCGTCCCGCAGCCGGGACTGACCGAGCGGCTGGACTGCGGCCATGAACTCGCCCGTCCGGGCCGGGTCGATGCGGTACTCCACCGTGACGAGGACCGGCCCCCGATCGCGTTCTATGCCGGGCATCGTGGCCATCTCCGGCCAGTGTCGGGAAGGCTCGAGGTCGGTCCCCTCGCCGCGGGGCAGGCGGAACCTGAGCCCAGTCGGCAGGCCGACGAGCAACCACGCGGCGGATGCCGTGAGGGCCACCGCGACCCCCGCCCGGGCCGCGACGAATCCCCAGAGCATGCTCCCCGCCGCCATACCCCCGAAGAAGACCAGCAGGTAGACGGCCAGCGCCCGCGCCCTCACCCAGCGCGGGGCGGACGCCTGGGCGGCGGCGTTCAGCCGCGTCAGGGCGGCGAGCCAGGCCGCCCCCGCGGGCACCAGGAAGGCGCACCGGAGCGCGAAGTAGGGCAGCCAGGCGACGCCGAGCGTGGCGGCTGCCAGGACGAGCGTGCTGGCCGTCAGTGTGCGGTCGGCGTCCAGCCACGGGGTGAGCGCCGGCAGGAGTAACACGCCGAGCACCGCCCCCGCGCCGAAGCACGCGAGGAGGATGCCGTAGTGCGCCGGCCCCAGGCCGGTGTCCTGCTTGACCAGGACGGGAAGCAGCGCCAGCAGGCTGCTGGCCCCGACGACATAGGCCGCGGCCCGCACGAGGACGGCCCGGAGCGCCGGGGAGTGCCGGACGTAACTGACCCCCGCCCGCATCGCCCCTAGAAGGCGCTCGGCGGGCAGGGCGCTTTCCTCTCTGGGCCGGCGCCATCGAACGAGGACGAAGAGGACCCCGAGGAAAGAGAAGGCGTTGAGCAGGAACGCCGCGGCCGGCCCGGCCGCCGCGACCACGAGCCCGCCCACGGCCGGCCCGACGGCCCGGGCCGCGTTCATCGAGACCCCGCTGAGCGCGACCGCCGCAGGGACTTCCTGCCGGGGAACGAGCTCCGGGGTCATCGCCTGCCAGGCCGGGGCATTCAGGGCCGACCCGAGCCCGAGCAGGAAGGTCATCGTCAGCAGTAGCCACGGCGTCGTCAGGCCGGCGTACGTGGCGGCGGCCAGGGCGGCGGCCACCAAGAGCATCCAGCCCTGGGCCACGAGGAGCAGCCGGCGTCGGTCCACGATGTCGGCCAGCGCCCCGGAGGGCACCGCGAGGACGAAGACGGGGAGGTTCGTCGCCGCCTGGACCAGCGCGATCATCAGGGCCGAGGCCGACAGCTCGGTCATCAGCCAGGCCGCCGCGACGTTTTGCATCCATGTGCCGACGTTCGAGGCGAGCGAGGCGATCCACAGGCCGCGGAAGACCGAGCGGCGGAGCGGAGACCATGCCGAAGGCTGGTTCGTTACTGTGCTCATCGCATACCAATGGTGCCTGATCGGCTCGGTAGTCGTGAGGGCTGCTCCGGCCGGGGCGACGGACCTCCGCGCTCGGTTCCGTCGCCCCCGAATCGTCCCCTGAGCGGTGTCCTCGAGATCCCGGCGGGAATCTACTTCCCCTTGAAGAGCGGGGCGGCGCTGCGAGCCCCGGTCGCCTTGCCCGCTTCCTCAATCGCCTTGCGAACCCCGCCGACGGTCTCCTCGAAGTACATCGGCCCCGCCTCGACGTTCCACTGGTCGAGCGTGAAGTCCTTGCCCAGCCCCTCCTTCTGGAGCCGCTTCTCCGTGTCGTAGGCCAGCAGCATCCCGCGCACGACCGCCGTTTCCACCTCCCCCGTGCCGAACTTCGAGTTTCCTTGGTCCCGGATGAGCGGAGCGAAGGCGACCCGACTGACACCGAGGCGGGCGGCTTCCCGCAGCGACACACGTCCGACCGCCTCCATCAACTCGAGCGACAGGTCGCCCTCGTCCCCGAGTCCGATGAGGAGCAGCGCCTTGGCCTTGATCGAGTCCTGGGGCGGCGTAATGAGGATTGTTTCCAGCCGCTCCCCGACGAACTCGCCGCGCTCGCGGAGCGACGCGATCACGCCGCCGAGCCGCTTGTCCAGTTCGACCGGCGCCCCGCTCATCCGCTTCGCCCCTTCGGGGCTGTACTTGAAGTAACAGACGACTTGGAGCGGAGTCTCCGCGGTGTAGGGCCCCTCCATCCTCACCCTGATCGTCACGCCGTGAGGGGCCTGGAGCGGCTGCTCCTTGACGTCCTGGGCGGCGGCCTCCTGGCAGATCCCCGAAAAGGCCAGGCTCACGAGGATCACGAGCGCCGCGAGCGGCTGGGCGGGAAGCGGTTTCATGGCGGGCGCCTCCGGTGGTCGGTCGAACGTGGTGGGTCGTCCGCCGACGCTAGAACGTGTAGTCGATCCAGACGGTGACGTAATCAATTTGCTTGGCCGGCGGATTGTCCTGCACGTACGGCCCTGGGAAGAAATGGACATAGCTTGCCAGGACCGTGAGGTGACGCGTCGCCCTCCAGACCGTCGTGAACGAAGGGGAGCTCCCGACATAGCGAGCCCGGCTCGGGGTACCCGGCCGGAGGGGGACCCCGGCGAGGGTGTAGATGCCGTCGTCCAGGCTCTCGCGCCAGAAGAAGTTCCAGTCCGCGGTCGCCGTCACGTCCTCGCCGAAGTTGAGGTCGAGGACGGGGTGGAGGTCGATCATGTTCTGGGGGCCGATCGGGTTCGCGAGGTTGAAGTAGGCGCCGGACGGGAAGAGCGGGTTGAACGTCTGGAGGTTCGGCGAGCGCGGGTTGAGGTCGCCGCTGGCGACGTCAAACCGCACGCCGAATCGTGGCTTCAGAGGGAGCCCCTGGAAGTTGTAACGGACGGCGTTCGCGGCGGTCCACGCCTCGATGTCGCCGCGCCCGAAGCGGCCGAACTGCCAGACGTATTCGCCGTTGTATTCCCAGGGCATCGGCCGTCCCCAGACGCGCGCCCCGAGCGAATGCCGGAGCTCCCGGCCGGTCCCCTGGTCGTAGGCCGCCGAGCCGTTCTCGTAGCCGAGGTAGTAGAGGTCCGTATGCCCGTCCGGCAGCAAGGCGAGCGGCCGGACCGCGTAGACGCCCCAGAGCGAGACGCGGGGGTTCGGGTCATCATCGAAGACGTCGGGACGGTTCCGGACCGGCTTCGACCAGAACCCGTCCACCTGCCAGTTCCCGACCTTCAGGAGCAACCGCGCCGCGTCGAACGAGCGACGGAGGTTGGCCCCTTCGCGGACGTCGATGAGCCGCCCCGAGCCGTAGGCCATCTCCTGGCGGCCGGGGCGAAAGGTCAAGGAATTCGATTCGTCTTCACCCCA
Organism: Planctomycetaceae bacterium; assembly: GCA_019232645.1. Taxonomy (GTDB): domain Bacteria; phylum Planctomycetota; class Planctomycetia; order Isosphaerales; family Isosphaeraceae; genus JAFANO01. Next base: position 4,288 of record JAFANO010000491.1, read on the forward strand.
TCGCCAGGCGAAGTCAACGAACGCTTGATGGGCGTCGAAGACGTCACGGTCAACGTCCGGGCGCGGGCCCCCGACCAGGCCGTTTTCAAAGCCGCTCTGGAGCTGGCCGAAAACGCGGATGTTCGGTCCGAGGTGCAGGTCGGCGTGCAGCAAATAACGCTGGACGAGGTCGTTGTTGTTCCCATGGCTGTTGGCGGGCGCGCTGCCGAAGAACGGGTTCTGGTAGAACTCGAAACGGGGGCGAGCCGTGCCGCCGAGCGATAGATAGTAGCCGTCCCGTTCGCCCAAGGGGATGTACTTCAAGCCATCGAGCCAATCCGTCCGTCGGCTGGGGTCCTTGAGGTAGCTATAGTCCTCGTCGTAGCGGAGCAGCTTATAGGTCTGGAGGTTGGAGCCGCCCGTCGCCTGGCTGCCCGGTCCCAGGCGGCCGGGCGGGGCGGACGGAGCGGGGGCGTCGGTCGAGCGTTCGGGCCCCACCGCCGGCTCCTGACCGGCCGAGCGGGATAGCGACAAGGCCGACGGGCCCACCGTCAGGACGATGACCCAAACCAGGATGTACACTCGGCCTGAAGGCATCCCCATCCATCCCTGATCGTTGACGGTGCAGAGTGGCGTGTCATCCCCGGTTATCGGCGACGGCGTGACCCCGGCTTGATTGACTCGCAAAATCGTCACAGCCGCACTTCGCCTGGT
>JAFANO010000086.1 GCA_019232645.1 Planctomycetaceae bacterium
CCGCCGCCGACCGAGTAGGCCAGGCCCATCTCGTCGCGCAGGAGTCGGCTGAGCCGGTCGGTGAAGCCCGGGCCGCTTCCCAGGATGTGGTCGAGCACGGACAGGGCGTCGAAGTCGGGGTGGCTGCGGGGGATGCCCAAGTGCCCGAGCACGATGTGGACCTGCGCGCCGGGGTGCGCCACGCGGCGGACCCGGGGCCTCGCCGAGCGGACCAGCCGGGGCAGCGGCGGCGCCGGCTCGCCCCGGCCCGGCCACACCTGGAAGTGCGTCTTGACCAGCGCGTTCAGCCGCCTCGGCTCGAAATCGCCCACCGCGACCAGGAAGGCGTTGTCGGCGGTAAAGTGGCGGCGGTGGTGCTCCCGGACGTCGTCGAGCGTCAGCCGGGCGATCTCGCGCGCCGAGCCGCGCGGGTCACGGGCATAGGGGTAGTCGCCGTAGACCAGGCCCCGGAAGATCAGCTCGGCGCGGAAGGCCGGGTCGTCGCGGTCGCTTTGCAGCTCGGCTGCGATCCGGCGTTTGGCCCAGGGCAGCGCCTCGCCGGGGAAGGCGGGGCGGAGGGCGACGTCGGCCAGCAGCTCCAACGCCAGGGGCAGGTCCTCGGCCCGGACGCGGAGCGAGGCGCCCGTCGCGCCGACGTCGAGCGTGCCGCCGATGTCCTCGATCGCCTCGGCCAGCGCCCCGGCCGGGCGGGTCAGCGTCCCCTCCTCGAGCATCCGGCCGGTCAGGTAGCCCAGGCCCGGCCTGGCCTCGCGGAGCAGGCCGGCGTCGACGAACAGCTCCAGCGCCACGATCCCGGTCCCGGGCCGGCGCTCGGAGACGAGCCTCAGCCCGTTGGGCAGGACCGAGCGCTGGGGGCGGAAGTCGGCCAGCTTCGAGCCGCCGGCGTGGACGGCCAGCGCGATCGGCCGCTCGGGGCTCGGCGGCGCCACGACGGGTCGGGGAGCCTTGGGGGCGACCTCCGCCGGCAGGAGCACGGCCATCGAACGGACGGGGCGGGGCAGAGACCAGCCAACCGTCAGGCTCGATTCGCTCAGATAGGTCGAGGCGACGCGGCGGATGTCGTCGGCCTCGACGGCCAGCGCGGCGCGGTGCTCGCCCTGCCAGGCGCGCCAGTCGTCCCAGAGCGCGACTTGCCCCAGCCCGGCGGCCAGGCCCGACAGGTCCTCCTGCTCCCACCGCCAGGCGGCCTCGAGCCGATGCCTCGACCGCGTCAGCTCCTCGGATGTCGGGCCGTCCTCGGCGATCCGGCCGATGACCTCGGCGATCGCCCGCTCCAGTCGCGCCGGCTCAACCCCCGGCGCGGCCTCGACCTGGAGCAGGAACTGCCCGGCCCACCGCGCATCCTCCTGCGCGGTCTCGACCCAGGTCGCCAGTTGCTGGCGCTCGACCAACGCGTCCCAGAGCCGCGACCGCCGGCCGCAAGTCAGCAGGTCCGAGAGCACATGGAGCACCGGGCCGTCGCGATGGCGGCGTGCGACGGTGTGCCAGCCGAGCAGCCCCCGCGCGACCGATTCGGAGTCGTCGAGCGTGAAGTCGCGCCGGCCCATCTGGCGCGGCTCGTCGACCAAGGGCGCGGGGCGTCCGGCCTGGCCCCCGGGCAGGTGGCCGAAGTGCGCCTCGACTCGGTCCAGCGCCGCCTCGGGATCGACATCGCCGACGACCACCAGGACGGCCCCGTCCGGGCGGTAGTGGGTCTGGTAGAAGTTACGGAGGTCCTCGACGCCGATCCGGGCCAAGTCGTCGGGCCAGCCAAGGATCGGGTTGCGGTAGGGGTGACGGAGGTAGGCGACGGCCAGGTGGGTCTGGTCGAGCCTCCCCAGCGGCGAGTCGAGGTCGCGGGCGCGCTCCTCGACGATGACGTGCCGCTCGGCCTCGACCTCGCGGGGGTCGAATGCCGCCCCCTGCATCCGGTCGGCCTCGATCGTCAGCGCCAACTCCCAGCGGTCGGACGGGAAAGCGAACCAGTAGTGGGTGCTGTCCTCGCTGGTCTCGGCGTTCGACTGCCCCGCCGCGACGAACGCCAGGCGGTCGATCTGACCCTTGGGGAATCGCTTGGTCCCCTTGAACAGCATGTGCTCGACAAGGTGCGCCAGGCCCGATTTGCCCGCCGGCTCGTCGGCCGAGCCGACCGGGTAATACAGGTCGCAGACCACGACCGGCGCGTACGTCCGGGGCAGCACCAGCGCCTTGAAGCCGTTGGCCAGAGTCCGCTCGAAGACCGGGAGGTCTCCCACCCAGGCCGGCAGGGGGCGGGCGGTCTGTCGTCGGGCCATGGCTGCCCCTTTCTCGAGATATCCTGACGTCGCGACGCCTGGCCCCCCGAAGGCGCCCCGAAACGTCCGGAATGCCCAGCTTCGGAACAGCTTCGGAGGATGGCGACGGGGAGGTCGACCGCACGAGACCGGCCGACGCCGGGACATCGCCGCAGGCCTTGTCCCCCCTCGAACCATCACATCGTCCTCAACTCGAGCGGGGACTGCAAGACCTATGCCCGGAAGTTGTCAAATCGTCCGGCAGTTGACAGTTGATGCCCGCGCGATCTTGGCCTTGCATGGGCGAAGCCAATCTCCGACAATCAACTCCCTCGACATGGACTCTCCGCGCCGATGCCGCGAGGCGGGGGCCAGGGTGAGCCGGGGGGGACCCGGGCAATGGAGGCTTGCGAACCTGGTCAGGGCGGGAACGCAGCAGCCATAAGCATCGTCTTCATGTGCCCGGGAGGGCCTCCCCGGCTCTCCCCGACCCCCATCGACGGCCGCGCGGCCGATCTCGGTCAACGTAATCCCCGGGCGGTCCGCCCGATTCCCCTAGGCCCGACGGAGCGCGCCTGTGGCCCCACCAGCCAGAGCGGCGAAGCCGCCGACGCCCCCGCCCGTGGAGCCCTCGGGCTACACCGTCGTCGCCCGACGCTATCGCCCGCAACGCTTCGAGGACGTCGTCGGTCAGGACCACGTCGTCCAGGCACTCCGCAACGCCATCCGGCTCAATCGGGTCACCCACGCCTACTTGTTCTGCGGGACCCGCGGGGTCGGCAAGACGTCACTCGCCCGGATCTTCGCCAAGTGCCTCAACTGCGTCCAGGGGCCGACCGAATCCCCCTGCCTGATCTGCGACATCTGCCAGGCGATCGCCGTCGGGCAAGAC
>JAFANO010000734.1 GCA_019232645.1 Planctomycetaceae bacterium
GGCAATCGGTTCATCGATGCGACGCGTCGGATGGAGCGGGCGCTCCAGGAGTTCCGCGTCCGGGGCGTCAAGACCAACGTCCCGTTCCTGCTCAATGTCATCACCCACCCCGACTTCCTCGCGGGGCGGTGCACGACGCGGTTCATCGACGAGTCGCCCGAGCTGTTCCGGTTCGCCGTCCGCCAGGACCGCGCCTCGAGGCTCCTGACCTTCGCCGCCGAGGTGACGGTCAACGGCTTCCCCGGGGTCGTCCGCCCTACGGACTACGTCGCCCAGACCGAGCCGCCCCCGCCCGCCCACGACGCCTCGGTCCCCCCGCCCAGGGGCACCCGCCAGTTGTTCAAGGAGCTGGGCCCGGAGCGGTTCGCCCGCTGGGTCCGCGAGCAGAAGCCCCTGCTGATGACGGACACCACCTTCCGCGACGCGCACCAGTCGCTGCTGGCGACCCGCGTCCGGACCCGCGACATGGTCCGCCTGGGCGAGGCCTACGCGCGGATGTGCCCCCAGATGTTCTCGATCGAGATGTGGGGCGGGGCGACTTTCGACACCGCCATGCGGTTCCTCAAGGAGGACCCCTGGGACCGCCTGGTCCAGTTGCGGGAGAAGATCCCCAACATCCTGTTCCAGATGCTGCTGCGCGGCTCGAACGCCGTCGGCTACACGAGCTATCCCGACAACCTGGTGCGCACCTTCGTCAAGGAGGCGGCGGACGCCGGGATCGACCTGTTCCGCATCTTCGACGCGCTGAACTGGGTCCCCAACATGGAGGTGGCGCTGGATGCCGTCCGCGAGGCGGGGGCCCTCTGCGAGGCCGCCATCTGCTACACCGGCGACATCCTCGACCCCAGCCGCCCCAAGTACGACCTGGGCTACTACGTCCGGCTCGCCAAGGAGCTCGAGCGCCGCGGCACCCACCTGATCGCCATCAAGGACATGTCGGGCCTGTGCAAGCCCTACGCCGCCGAGCGGCTGATCCGGGCGCTGCGCGAGGAGGTCGGCGTCCCGATCCACTTCCACACCCACGACATGGGGGGCGCGCAGGCCGGCAGCATCCTCCGGGCGGCGGACGTCGGCCTCGACATCGCCGACGGCGCCATCGCGGCGATGTCGTGCTTGACCTCGCAGCCGAGCCTCAACGCGATCGTCGAGTCGCTCCGGTTCGGGCCGCGCGCGACGGGCCTCGACCCGTCGGCGCTGATCGAGGTCAGCCGCTATTGGGAGGCCGTCCGCGTCATGTACGCCCCCTTCGAGACCAGCCTCCGCGCCCCGAGCGCCGAGGTCTACGCCTACGAGATGCCGGGGGGGCAGTACACGAACCTCTTCCAGCAGGCCAAGGCGCTCGGCCTGGCGGCGCGCTGGCCCGAGGTCTGCAAGGCGTTCGCCGAGGTCAATCTCCTCTTCGGCGACATCGTCAAGGTCACGCCGACCTCGAAGGTCGTCGGCGACATGGCGCTGTTCATGGTCGCCAACAACCTGACGCCCGCCGACACGCTCGACCCCGAGCGCGAGCTGGCCTTCCCCGCGAGTGTCGTCGAGCTGTTCGAGGGGCGGCTCGGCCAGCCCCCCGGCGGCTTCCCGCCGGCGCTCCAGGAGCGCGTCCTGAAGGGCCGGCCCGCCATGACGGAGCGGCCCGGCAAGAACCTGCCGCCCGCCGACATCGCCGCCGCGCGCGACAAGGCCTCGGCGCTGCTCGGCCGACCGGCGAGCGTCCGCGACGCGCTGAGCCTGCTGCTCTACCCGCGCGTCTTCCCCGACCTGGCCGAACACCAGCGGTCGTACTCGGACACCTCGATCCTCCCCACGCCCATCTTCTTCTTCGGCCCCGAGCTCACGGTCGAGTACCAGATCGACATCGAGCCGGGCAAGACGCTGATCGTCAACCTCGTGACCGTCGGCGAGCCGCACGCCGACGGCAAGCGCAACGTCTTCTTCGAGCTGAACGGCCAGGCGCGCGTGGTCGAGGTGGCCGATCGGTCGCTGGCCTCGGCCGTCCGCGAGGCCCCCATGGCCGACCCCAACGACCCGAACCAGCTGGCCGCCCCCCTGCCCGGCCTGGTCGTCGGCGTCGCCGTCGTCGCCGGCGACCCGGTGCGGAAGGGCCAGAAACTCCTCTCGATCGAGGCGATGAAGATGGAGACCACCCTCTACGCCGAGCGCCCGGGTCGGATCGCCGAGGTCCTCGCCCACGTCGGCCAGCAGGTCAAGACAGGCGAGCTGCTCCTCAAGATGACCACCGGACCCGCTGCAAGCCACGCCTCTTCAATGGCAGTGGTCACGAACGGGTAGCGCCCCATGACCTGGCCCTTTGTCCGGATGCTGATCGAGCGCGACGTCGTGGAATCGACCAACGACCTGGCGCGGGAGCTGGCCATCGCCGGCACGGTCGAGCTGCCGCTGGCCATCCGCGCGGCGCGACAGACGCGGGGCCGGGGCCGGGGCGCCCACGCCTGGTGGTCAGACGCGGGGAGCCTCACGTTCAGCGTCCTCCTCGACCCCGCCGCGCACGGCCTCCGCGTGGCGGACGAGCCGAAACTGGCCCTTGCTACCGCGGTTGCCCTAATCGAAGCGATCGCCGGCGACCTGCCGCCGGGGGCGGCGGGCATCCGCTGGCCCAACGACGTCGAGGCGGGCGGCAAGAAGCTCGCCGGCATCCTCCCCGAGCGCGTCGCGACCCCGTCCGGCCCTCGGCTGGTGATCGGCGTCGGCCTGAACGTCCTGACACGGATCGCCGACGCCCCCGACGAGGTGCGCCGCCTGGCCACCTCCGTCGCCGACCTCAGTACTAACCCCCTGACCTCGGAAGACCTCGATCGCCTCTTCCGCGCGATCCTCGAGCAGTTCGCCGACGTCCTGGGCCGACTCGTCCGGCAGGACCCGGCCCTGCCGATCCTCTGGGACCGGCTCGACAGGCTCCGTGGTCGCCGTGTCCGCGTGGATCTGGGGCCTCGCATCGTCTCCGGGATCGGTCGCGGGATCGACCCCGACGGGGCCCTGGTCCTGGCCGGCGAAACCGAGGTCTTCCGCCTCTTCGGCGGACAGGTGTTCCGGGAGGGGTGAAGATCTCGAAGCTGAACAGGTCCGGGATACTTTGCGGCGTCGGGATGCGGCCGTCGCCGAGCAACCGGCCGGGTAGCCGGGTCGGGTGCGTCGCGTCCGCCGAGGCGCACCATGTTACACCCCAGGCAGGTCGTCTGTCATCGAAGACTCGACGCACCCGACCCGGCTGAAGGGATGGGCATCGAAGAGCGTTGGTGATTGTCCGCTTGCTCTCGGAAGGCCGATTAGCCAAACCTCCGGCCGGCGAGGAAACCCATGGCGAATAGCGCCATCGGGATGGCGATGTCCTGCCCGATCCCCTGGCCGTAGGATTCGCCAATCTCCTCGGGCGAGGCCCCGAAGACTTCGAATAGCGCCGCGACCTCGCTCGGATCGAGCCCGGTCGCGATCAGGCCCAAGGCCGCGGCGATCTCGGCGAAAAACTCCACGGTATCGAGTGCTGAGGGATGATAATGCACGGTGATGCTCCCCGTCACCGGGTTCGCATCCGCCGTGTGGATACCCTTGAGAGCAGATAGCCTGCGGACGATCTCCTGGGCATGCTCTGGACGGCCTCGAAGCTTGGGCGTCCTCAGGCGGATCCGGCCGGGTATCGAATGCATGACGTGAAAGTCGGGATGAGTGGGCTTCTTCTCGGTGATCTGCGCCATGGTGGTCTCAACTCCGGCATCACTCTCACCATTTCCCGCAGCCTGGATAGCGAACGGAGCCAACAACTCAAGCGACCCAGCTCGGCGGTCGGCTTGAGCTTCTATCTCGTAGCCTACACCAGCGCGATCGTTTGCACATCCGGGGTCCCGCAAACGACCCACTATTGTTGGCGAATTCCCGTCGGTGGCGAGTGGCCACTCCTCCGATCGTGTCAGGACCTCTCCGTGGCGAGATCACCCTCGTGCACGCTGCCCTGGCGGAGACAGGCCGAGCGGAGCGTGAGCCGGCTGATCTCGGGCACGCAGCCGTAGCGGATCGGGTCCTTGGCGGCGACGCCCTGGCTGACGTGCAGGAGGGTCGGACCGATCCGGAAGAAGTCGCGGTCGAACCGGCGCGAGTAGCGGCTGGGCATGAAGACCGGCCCGATGACGGGGAGGCGGACCTGGCCGCCGTGGTTGTGGCCCGAGAGCATCAGGTCGATCCCCCACCGCGCGGCCTTCGGCAAGAGGTCGGGCGAATGGCTGAGCACGAGCCGGAAGTCGGCGTCGGGCATCAGCCCCGGGTCGAGCCTGGGGCCCCAGGGGGCCGAGGTCCCTCCCAGGGCCAGGGTCAGGCCCTCGATGGCGAGCGTCGCCCATCGCCCTTCCAGGTCGGTGAAGCCGGCCTCGACCAGCGCCTGGCGCGTCCTGAGGTGGTCGTGGTCGTAGTCGTGGTTCCCCAGGATGGCATAGCTCCCCAGACGGCCCTCGATCCGTGAGAGGAGCGGCACGATCCACTCGATCGCCGCGTCGTGGTCGATCAGGTCGCCGGTGAAGAGCACCAGGTCGGCCTCCACGGTCGCCGCCTCGTCGAGCATGAGCTCGAAGAACCGGCGGCTGTACGCCGGGGAGAAGTGCAGGTCGCTGATCTGCAGCAGGCTCAGGCCGTCCCAGGCGATGGGGAGGCTCGGGAGCACCACGTCCCAATCGCGCTTGCGCAGCCGGAACGCCTCGTTGCCCGGCAAGCGAAGCATCCAGGCGCGCTTGCCCCGGCCAATCAACACCTCGGTACCGTGCCTCTGCGCCAGGTCGATCTCCGCGTCGCGGACGGAGATGCCCGGCGGCTGGCGCCGAAAGCTGCGGGCGAGCGTGGTCGCCGGCAGGCCCACGAGGGCGATCGCCAGGCAGGCCAGCGCGTAGGCCGACGCGGGCCACGGCCAGGTCGACCACGGCTTCCGCGAGGCCTCCCGGGCGATGACCGCCGTCATGACGAGCGTCAGGGCGAGCAGCAGGACCTTGATCCAGTCCATGATGCGCCCGCGAAACCCGAGCGCATGAGTGACGTTGACGGAGACGGCCAGGACGCCCGCCTGGCCGACCGCGAAGAGGGCGAGAAAAACCCAATCCTGACTCATGGATGCGGGGCCTTGGAGTCTAACTCTCTTGCCGCGGCGCTTCGCCGTCGGAGGTGGGTGGGGGAAACGGTGAAGGTGGGACCGATCCCGTCGGGGGCTTGGCGGGGGCCGACCGCAAGGCCTGCTCGACCGCTTCCATCAGGCGATCGGCGCGGAACGGCTTGTAGAGGACGGTCTGCAGCCCTTCCTGGCGGGCCTTGACGATCGAGTGCGACGGGTCATAGCCGAACCCGGTCATCAGGATGATCGGCACGCCCGGCTGGACCTCGCGGAGCCTCCGGAACGCCTCGAAGCCGTCGAGGTCGGGCAGGCGGATATCGACCATCGCGGCCGAGTACGGCGTCTGCCGCGCCAGGGCGATGGCCTCGTGGGCGTCGCGGGCCGTCTCGACGGTCGCCCCCTGGCAGCCGAGCAGGTGGTGCGCCGAGCGCCGGATTGCCTCGTCGGCGTCGACGACGAGCAGCCGGGTGCCCGCCAGGCGGAGGGCCGGCCTCGGCGTCGCCCGCTTGGCCTCGGGGACGATCGTCGAGCCGACCTTATGGATCAGGCTCCGGATCTCCCGGGCGCGGACCAGCAGATGCCGCAGCCGCGCGATGATGTCCTCGTCGTGGCCGGCGTAGCGGTCGAGGACCGTCGTCGCGTCGCTCAGGATGTCGTCCAGCGGCAACGCCAGCTCGCGGCTGATCGCCTCGACCGAGGCGTTCACCGTGCTCAACTTCTCAGCCTGGAGCAGCTCGAGCGTGTTCAGCGCCGCGGCGACGTTCCGCGCGTAGATCTCGAGGAACTGGCGGTCACGGTCGTCGAAGGCGTTGGACTGCCGGTTCTCGACGTTGAGCGTGCCGATGACCGTGCCGTGGTAGATCAGCGGGACCGTCAGCGAGCTGCGTGCGCCGGCGGCGCCTTCGAGATAGAGCGGGTCGTGCAGCGTGTCGGGACAGAGGTAGCTCTGCCCGGTCGCCGCGACGAACCCGGTCACGCCGTTGTTCTCCTTCCGCGCGTACAGCTCGCGGGTGGCGGCCTCCGGCGTCATCCCCTCGGTCAACAGGGGGATGAGTCGGCCGCTGCCGCGGTCGAGGAGCCGGATCTCGATGAAGTCGAGCCCGAGCAGGTCCTTCATGTGGCGGATGATGTTGTGCTTGAGCAGGTCGGTCCGCTCCTCGAATCCCATCTCCGTGAGCTCGTCGGGGGTCAGGTCGGCCAGCTCGTCGCCCGCCTTGTGGATCGCGTTGACCTTGAGCTGCTGCTGCGTCTCGTCGGTGATGTCCCGCGTCAGCGCGATCATGTGCGCCAGGACGTTCGCGGCGTCGAAGACCGGCGTGACTGTGACGCGGAGATAGCGGTTGGCACCGATCCGCAGGACCGTCGTGGCCGTGCCCCTGGACGCGACGGCCGAGGTGAACGGGCAGGGGTCGGGGCCGATCACCTCGGGATTGCCCAGCGCCCGGTAGAACTTGCTGCCGACGATCTCGACGCAGGGATCGGTCAGCGACTGGAACTCGGGGTTGGCCCAGATGATCCGGAGGTCGGGGTCGACGACCGTCACGCCGTCGGCGATCGCCTCGAGGATCTCGTCGGCCTGGATCAGGATGCCCGCCCAGCGGACCGCCGAGAGCTGCGCCGTGTCCACGTAGACCGCCGCGAACTCCTGCTCCCGGAGCAGGGCCAGGGCACGGGACATGGTCCGGACCGTCACGACCTCGAAGATCTCGGCCAGGCGATCGCGGGCCGACCCCACAAGATGCGACTCGCGCTCGATGACCAGCAGTCGGGGCTTCTCAGCCACGCACATCGCTCCCGCCGTAACGCGAGACGTACATTCCACCCTTGGGCCCCCTCGGACCTGTTCAACAAGCCCCATGGTACTTCTATCCCTCCAGCCCGACAAGCCAAGCGTCGGTCGCAACGGGAACGGGAAGGGAGAGGTCCCTCTGCCGGATCGCACTCGGATTACCGGATTACCCGGGAAAATCACATGGGGGGCCTGGCGACTCGCATCCCCGGCGTCGTTCCAGCATGATGGTATAGATGCATTCATGACATCCCCGGCGTCGTTCCAGCATGATGGTATAGATGCATCCATGAACCCGCTCGTGGCTGGAGTCCCGCCTCCCGACCAGGGGACCGGGCGCTTCGCGCCCCTGAGCGGGTCGCTCGAAGACACTCCGCCCTGCTTGACAAGAGAAGCAGGCGCCTTTAGCATCGCTAGCGGAGGGTGGGGTGGAAGATGCGGTGGAGGAGCCCAGCGATGCGGTTGAACGAACGTCTGAGCGGACGCCATGGCGCCCTCCTGATCGTCGATATGCAAGAGAAGTTGCTGGCGCAGATGCA
>JAFANO010000748.1 GCA_019232645.1 Planctomycetaceae bacterium
GATCGGCGTCCCGTGCCGGGGCCCCTCGCGGTGCATCCCCACGAAGCCGTCGACCACGCCGACGTGCGGCCGCGCCCGCTGCGCCAGCGCGACGAGGTTCCGGTTCATCGCCTCGACCGAGCGGAGGAAACCCAGGTCGGCCTTGGAGAGCGCCGCGAAGGTGTCGAGCCCCCGGAGCGCCCGCCAGGCGTTCCTCGCGTCCTTGACCCGCCCCATCGACCGCGTCAGGCCCTTGACCAGGGGGTTGTCCCGCTTGAGGAACTCGACGACCAGCCCCTTCCAGCCGCGATACCCGTTGCCGCCCCCGGCGTGGCCATGCATCATGATCCGGTCGCGGGGATGGATGCTCGAGAGCATGTTCTTGAGGCTGAGCGTGACCATCGACGTCACGTGCGTCTTGGCCAGGGCCAGCGAGACGCGGCACGGGGCCCGAGCGATCGTCCTCGAGAGCCTCGCGACCAGCGGTGCCCCGTCCACGCTCGACAACGCGAGCGGCTCCCAGAGCGCCTCGTCGCGGTTGATGTCGAAGTACGAGACGGGCAGCCCCCGGGTCTCGCGGCGATAGCCGAACCGTTCGAAACCCGCCGACGCGTCGCTGGCCCCCTCGGCCACGGTGACCCGCCGGCCTCCCGCGGCGAGGACGGCGTCGAGCGTCGCCGAGAGGGTTTCGCGGTGCGTCGAGGGGAGCTGGTCGCGATGGCTGACCAGGTTCGGCTTGATCAGGACGTAGGGCGTGACGACGGCGCGAAGGTCGTCGGCGATCAGCGCCAGCGCCTGCGCGACCGCCCCCCGGCGGTTGTCGCCGCGGACGACGGCGACGTTCACGGTCGTGTCCATCGCGTGAGCCTCCGTGCCCATGCCACGTTGGGGCGGGGGACCGCTTCTGGGCTGGCCGGGTCCCCGCGGAGGCCCTCGGCCGAGGCGCCGAGCGGCCCGCCCGCGACCGGGTCGCTTTGCCAGAGGTGCCACAGCGCCAGCGCGATCAGCACCGACACGCCGCAGCAGCAGAAGTAGAGGTAATGTACCGGGACCGCCGCGGCCGCGAAACCCCAACCACGTCGCCGCGCCAGGAAGCGGTAGAAGTCGCCGTTCAGGCCGACGATCCCCGCCAGGCCCGTGACGACCGCCGCCAGGAGCCAGGGGAACCAGGGCAGCGCCACGAGCGCCAGGTTCACCAGGCCGACGATCGTCACGCAGAGCTTCTGCCCGACCTTGACGTTCAGGTCGGTCTCGACGATCCCCGACCGCTTCATCAGGATCATCCAGGGGACGCCGCGCCGGATGATGTCGGTCTGGACCATGCTGGCGAGCGTCCAGCGCTTCATGTGGGTCGCCAGGACGTCGCGCACCAGGAGGATCTTCCGCCCCGCGCGGGTCAGGCGGTAGCCGAACTCGATGTCCTCGATGGCGGGCCGCTTGTAGAGCTCGGGGTCGAAGCCGCCGAGGTCGAGGAAGTCGCGCCGGCGGATGGCGCCGCAGCCGGTCCAGAAGGTCCGCGCCGGGCGGGCCCCGGCGACGAACTCGCCCTGCTGGTGGACGTAGTGATGCAGGAGGTTGCGGAACTGGCTGACCAGGCCGGGGGCCGTCGGCGCGTCGTCGTACGAGCCGAACAGCGCCGAGAGCTCGGGGTCGGCCTCGAAGCGGGCGACGACCCGTCGCAGGGTCTCGGGGTGGAGGGCGACGTCGGCGTCGAGGAAGAAGACCAGGGGGGCGGTCGCGACCCGGGCGCCGGTGTTGCGGGCCGCCGCCGGGCCTTGCGTCGCCGGGTTGCGGACGACGATCGCGCCGAAGGATTCGGCCAGCTCGGCCGAGCCATCGGTCGAGCCGTCATCGACCACGATCAGCTCGTAATCGGTCGGGTGGGAGTCGCGAAGCCGCCGGAGGCAGCGCCCGAAGTCGTGGCCCCCGTTACGCACGGGGATCACTACCGAGAGCGACGGCCTCCGCGGCTCCGGGCTCGCCGGACCGGCGGGGACATCGTCCATGAATCACCCTCGCCCGTCAAAGAATGACACGCGCCGGAATGCGTCCCCGTCCTTGGGATCGCCCGAGCACGTGCCAGGGACCGCCGACGCTCGGGACGGGCCGAAGACCATTCAGGGGGTGGGACTTCGTGGTGCGCTTGGGCTTCGATCCGCCTCGTCGTGGTGGTCGCGACGTGCGGCGGAACTTTAGCCGGAAGCCCCGGACCTGTCAACGCAGCCGCTCCGGCTTTCCGCGCGGCACACACACTTGAGAGTCTTCGGTCCCTGGGGGACACGGTCAGGGGGGCTGGGGTCCGTCTTCGGACCTCGGTCCCCTGTGGCAGGAAAGTCGGGTCGGGTGTGTCTTCGCGGACTCGACGCACCCGACCCGACTGGGAGGACGAGGAGCGGAGGCGAGGCGTCCTCGACTCCCTCCCTGGCTACCGGTTGAGCAAGTTCCAGCCGCTGATGCCACCCTGGGTCGAGCGGGAGGTCATCGCCGGGTACCTGCTTCAATGTCAGAGGCACGATGCGGTGGCTCGCGAGCCGGTGATCGGGTCGAGAGTGGTCAGAAGCACGCGGAGCCGGTCTTCATCGACGCAGGATCGATTCGGCAGGACGGCTTCGAAATCCATATAAAGCAACCGAACATAATACACGCGTCCCTGCGTCTTGATTACCCCTGTAAAAGGTAGTATTCTTCTGGAGGCGGTTGGGACGACTGTCCGATGAGAGTGCACCACGAATTCGAGTGGGATCGGGACAAGGCTGCAAAGAACCTCAAGAAGCACGGCGTCTCATTCGACGAGGCTGCACGGGTGCTCAGCGATGACCGGGGTGACTTTTTCCCCGTCGATGAGCACGACGAGGAACACCGTCTCGGCGAGGATCGGTACGTGACGACCGCCTCCCACCCGGACGACCGGAGCATCATCCTGCGCATCGTTTGGACCGACCGCTCGACCGACGAAGCGCAAATCACCCGCGTCATCAGCGCGCGACTCGCGACCGCTCGCGAGAGGAAGAGCGATGCCCAAGAAATCACAGACAAGTAAGGTTGTCCGGAAGTCAGCCGCGGACATCCCGGCCACCTCCGCGACGGACTTGGCTCGGCTCCGCGCCGCGTTGAATGGCCCGATCGACACGTCAGACATTCCGGAGCATCGTGGCCAGTTCTCCCGCCTCGAGCGGGAATCCGACGGCAGGCTCCCCCGGAAGAGCCTGATCCGCGATGCCATCGCGAGGGAACTCCAGCGGTACAAAATGACACCCTATCGCCTCTGGAAAGAGGCGAGGGTCCACTGCCCCACGCTCTCGCAGCCCGCAGTCTATGAATTCCTCAAGGGACAGCGTCAGCTTGAACTCCCGTACGCGGAGGCGCTCATGGCTGCCGTCCACCTCGGGGTCGCCAGGGTCAGGGTTCCGAAGAGAAGCCGCGCCGCAGCCCAGCCGAAACACGCAGGCTCATCCGGCCGCCCAAAGCGGAAGAGCGGAACGGATGCACAGTAGAAAGAAGGCGAAACGGCCACGGGCGACAGACTCGACGAGGTCTTGGCCGCGTTTGAGGCGCCGTGAGGTGTCACGCCCATCTCGGTCAGGAAACGTGACGGCGCCTTCTGATACCCTCCGTACTGGAGGGCATGCGTCAGGGTCAGGCTTGTCCGCGTCCAGGTGATGGCGATGAAACAGTTTCGGCGCTCCTCCCTCATCGACGGGCTCTGATCCTCTTCCTTCACGCTCTGCCACGAGGGCATCCTTCGAGGGCGATCCGCTCGTCGTCGAGGGTTTATCGGCCTCTAGGAAAGTCATGCGCGGGTCGGGTGGCACGCCCAGCATGGGCGTGTGCCCAACAGCCCGGCGCTCACGCCCGTCGAAGACTCCG
>JAFANO010000050.1 GCA_019232645.1 Planctomycetaceae bacterium
GAGTCCCACGGCAGCCGGCCCGCCGAGGAATGCCGGGAAGAGGCGAGGCACCCGAGCCATGGACCAATCTCCTTAAACCAGGCGGCCTGCTTCCGACCGGGCTTCACTCTCCATGTCGGTAAGCCTAGACTTCTGGTATCAATTAGCAAGTAGGCACCGTCCAGCCACATAGGCACCGAACGGATACCTTTGGCCATGGCAGACACCTCCCGCTCCCCGCAACGCGAGCCCCAAGCCGGGGGTGAGGCCCCGGACCACTGCCCGGCCGGGCGGGCGATGGAGTTGGTCGCCCACAAATGGACTATCCACATCCTCTTCGCCCTGCACGAGGCCGGCGGCCCGGCCCGCTTCCGGGAGCTTCAGCGGAGGGTCGCCCCGATTACCCAGAAGGAGCTGACGAAGAGGTTGCGTGACCTGGAGCGGTCGGGGTTGGTCGCCCGTCGCGTGTACGCCGAAGTGCCGCCGCGAGTCGAGTACCGACTGACGGAACTAGGCTCAACCCTGATACCGGCCCTGACGGGCCTTCACGAATGGGCCGAACGCTACGGGGCCATAGTGGAGGAACACTGGCGTCGAGGGGCCGGGAGGCCGACAGGGTAGCGACGACGCGAGTGGACCAATTGGGGCACGACTTGCCCACCCTTCTTCGACGGAGATAATTCCGTCGATTCCACAGACCATCGTTAAGAGAATCAGACCGTCGGCTGTTGTCAGAGCGAGGAGGACACCGAACCAATAACGGCGGCCCCCGGGCGATCCGATCCTCGGGAGGAATTTCGCACGACGTCCGCGGGCGATCCCTACCGCGGCGGACGACGTTACCTTCCGGACCGAAGCCAACGACGTTGCGCGTTCCGGTGTGGTCGACCGACGCATCGCTCGGTGAGGAAAGAATCGGCCCCGTGCTTATAGGCGCCTGCGTCTTTCAGGGCGGAAAGCGTGGTCACCGGACGTCGGGTAGGAACCCTTCGTCGACTGCCTCGCGGCAGCGTCCTGTAGCGGTAATCAACTCGCGACGGACGGGTCCCAGACCTTGCCCCGAGCCACCAGCGTATTCATCAGCACCAAGAGCTTCCGCATGCACGCCGTCATCGCCTGCTTGAACGTCTTCCCGTGGGCAACCAGCCGGGCGTAGAACGCCCGGATCACCGGGTTGTACTTCCGTGCGTTGAACGCCGCCATGTACAGCTTCGCTCGAACGCGGGGCCGGCCGCCGCGGATGCAGGCGCGCCCCCGGTACTTGCCGCTCTCGTCCGGGTGCGGCGCCACGCCGGCCAGCGACGCGATCTGCTTGTCGTTCAGGCGGCCCAGTTCAGGCAGGTCGATCGCCATCAGATGGGCCGTCAGCTTCCCCACCCCGGGGATGCTAACCAGGATCGCCGCCGTGGTGCGCGTGGCCTCTTCGGCCGAGACTGCCGCCTCGATGACCGCTTCGAGCCGCTTCACCTCGCCCTCCAGGAAGGCGATCTGCGCCTCCAGACTCGACCGCACGGCCTCGTGGCTGACACGGCGGAGCCGCTTCTTCTCCGCAGCAATGGTCTCGATGAGCTGATCCCGCCGGCTGGTCAACTCTCTCATCCCCTGCTGGGCCTCGCTCAGCGGGACGCTCTCCGCCGGGCGCATGGTGGCGCCGTACTCGGCGATCAGCCGGGCGTCGATCCGGTCGGTCTTGGCCATCCGGCCGACCAGCCGGCGGTAGGCCCAGATCCGCTCGGGGTTGACCACGCTGACAGCGTACCCCGCCTCCTGGAGGGACCGCACAAGCCGCCGCTGGAGGCCCCCGGTGCTCTCCAGGATGACCCGCTCGACCGGCTGCCCGCGTAGCAGGTTGAGTAGGGACGCTATCCCGTCATCGTTGTGCGGGAAGCGGACATCCTTGCCGGCCGGATGGAGGTAGATGTCCAGGAAGTCCTCGCTGATGTCGATGCCGACGCTCTGACCGGTGACCGTGCCCATCGCCGTTGCTCCGCCCTTGTGATTCGGGCTCGTGGCCCATCCGATTGTCCGGAGTGAGGGACGAGTGGGCGGGCGGGTTCCGGGCTGACGCGCGGCCTCGGGGACCAGGGATGCGGGAGCGGACTCCCGCCCGCCGTCCGATCGACCGGCGTCCCAGTCTATCGGACTCCTACCTCATACAAGGGAGCGGGGAGGAAAGCCCCCGGCTTGGGCCGTGGGGTAGGTTACGACGCGACCCGCTGCATCTTCAAGAGTTGAGAGAAGAGCGAGAAGACCCCGGCCCCGCTGCTCGCCACGTGCTGCGCGCTGTCGGGACCGAACATGCTGATGCT
>JAFANO010000062.1 GCA_019232645.1 Planctomycetaceae bacterium
GCCGGCCCGACGAGTACGCCAAGGCCCACCCCGCGTCCGAGCGACTCCCTGGCGACCGCGGGACCGGCGGACCTCCCCGCCGCGATCGGGACCGCGACCGCGACCGAGGCCCCGGCGGCGGGCGCGGCGGGCGCGATCGCGACTGACGGTCAACAGGCTGGGCAGGGTCTCGGGGGCCCGCGCCGGAACTCCGGGCGTGCCCCCTGCTCCCTCGGTCTCCCCGAACCGGCGGACCATGTTCTATGGCCGATCGCATCGCCCCTAGCGACCCGGACGGCGCGCTCGACGACGCCCCCGTCTCCACCCTGGCCGGCGACCCCGACGAGCACGAGATCAACCGCCGACTCCGCGCGCAGTACGCCGAGATCGCGCAGCTCGCCGGCGGCCTGGCCCACGAGATCCGCAATCCGCTCTCGACGATCAGCCTCAACCTCGACCTGCTGGCCGAGGATTTCCAGCAGCCCGAGACCCCACGCGACCGCCGCGCCCTCCAGAAAATCGAACGCCTCCGTCGCGAGGGTCGGCGGCTCCAGACCCTCCTCGAAGATTTCCTCCGCTTGGTCCGGGTCCAGGACCTCCGGCTCGAGCCGGCCGACCTGAACCTCGTCGTCGAGGAGATGCGCGACTTCTGCGAGCCGCAGGCGATGGCGCAAGGCATCATCGTCCGGTCCCACTACGCCGACGACCTGCCGCGCGTGCTCCTCGACGTCGACCTGTTCAAGCAGGCGCTGCTGAACCTCTTCATCAACGCCCGACAGGCGATGCCCGACGGCGGCGAGCTGATCCTGACGACCCGGCGCGACGGGTCCTGGGTCGTCCTCGACATCACGGACACCGGGCTGGGGATGACCGACGAGGTCCGCTCCCGGATCTTCGACGCCTTCTACTCGACCCGTCCCGGCGGCAGCGGCCTGGGGTTGCCCACCACCCGCAAAATTATCGAGGCGCACGGCGGCGACATCCGCGTCGAGAGCGAGCCCGGCAAGGGCTCGCAGTTCACGATCCGGCTGCCCGAGGCCGGGACCCGTTGACCGGCCGCCGCCTCGCCGGGGATCCTGGAAGGGGAGGTCGCCCGGGGTCGCGGGCTTTTCGAACCAGCGCGGGCCCGGAGACGAATTCGAAAGAGGCACACCTCGTGATCCCTCGCCTCGCGCCCTCGACGACTGGCGGCCGATCTCCGATGACCATGGACCAGCAGATCCGTGTACTCGTGGTGGACGACGACGCGCCGCACGCCGAGGCGGTGGCCGAGAGCCTCGAGCGCGTCGGCTACGAGTGCGTCGTCGCGACCAGCGGCCGCGACGCGCTCCGGATGATCGAGGAGCAGACCTTCGACATCGTCGTCACCGACCTGATCATGGACGAGGTCGGCGGGCTGGAGGTCCTGGCCAAGGCCAAGCGCGAGCTGCCCGACGCCGAGGTCGTGATCCTGACCGGCCACAGCACGATCAAGACCGCGGTCACCGCGATGCAGGCCGGCGCGACCACGTACCTGACCAAGCCGCTCGACATCGGCGAGCTGCGCACGGTCGCCGACAAGGTCTCGCAGTCACAGCGGCTGGCACGGTCGAACCTGGAGCTCCAGCGCCAGCTCAACGAGCGGTTCGGCTTCGAGGGGGTCATCGGCAACTCGCCGGCGATGCACGCGGTGGTCGCCCGGCTCCGCCAGATCGCGCCGACCTCGGCCACCGTCCTGATCTCGGGCGAGAGCGGGACCGGCAAGGAGCTCGTCGCCAAGGCGCTGCACAATAACAGCCCGAGGCGGTACAAGCCGTTCGTCCCGCTCAACTGCGCGGCCCTGAGCGAAAACATCCTCGAGAGCGAGCTGTTCGGCCACGTCAAGGGGGCCTTCACCGGCGCCGACCGCGAGCGCAAAGGCTGGTTCGAGCACGCCAACGGCGGTACGCTCTTCCTCGACGAGGTGGGCGACATCCCCCTCACGACCCAGGTCAAGCTGCTCCGCGCCCTGGAGTCGGGCGAGATCGTTCGGGTCGGGACGAACGAGCCGATCACGGTGAACGTCCGGCTGATCTCGGCCACCAACCGCGACCTGAACGAGGCGATCGAGAAGGGGACGTTCCGCCAGGACCTGTACCACCGGCTCAAGGTGATCAGCGTCAAGCTGCCGCCGCTCCGCCAGCGGCGCGAGGACATCCCGCTGCTGATCGACCACTTCCTCAAGGACTTCAACGCCTCGCACGGCAAGTCGGTGACGTCAATCACCCCCGCCGCGCGCAAGGTCCTGATGGCGCATTCGTGGCCG
>JAFANO010000112.1 GCA_019232645.1 Planctomycetaceae bacterium
GCAAAGATGACCCACTCCTTGGTGGCCTTGTTCTGCCGGATCTCGCCGTCCATCGCTCACCTCGTCAGGGAAGGGGCCATCCCTCCTGGGTCCACCCCAGGGCCGCCGCTCCAGCGCGCCGGCAGCCGTCCAGGAGGGACATCGGGCAGTCCCCAGGGTAGGGGGCGACCAACCCGGTCGCTCTCCTCCTGGTATCCCACCCGCTTGGTCGCTCCTCTCCACCTGTTATACTCGACTCGGCCGAGAGTGGCACGCCTCCAAACGTCTGGAACTTGTGAGTCAACAGCGTAGCCATCTCGATGTTGCGGACCGCGGGCAACTCGTCCAGGCACCGATCGATGGCGCCCGTAAAATGGCCGAAGTCCTTATAGAGACTGTGTGATGGCCGGCCTTTGGGCGATTGGGGCTCTCGCTCAGGGCAACGTCGAATAGATGACGATGTTCGTGGCGATCTCCAGCGCGCTGGCATAAGAGTACCCCTTGCAATCGAGCCCTTGGTGCCGCTCGAGGGCGCAGCCGAGGTCGTATTTCGAGTAGATGATCGCCCAGTGGTTGTCGATCTTGACCCCCTCGAGCTGCGGGTAGTCGGTGCCGCCGCCGGCCGCCCTGCTGTATTGCGAGTGCGACAGGTCGTAGCCGACCTTGTTGGTGTAGATCTCGTCGTCGCGGGGGATTGGGACGAGTGGGTGGTTGGGCAGCAGCTCGGCCACGAACTTGCGGAACGCGGCGTCGAAGGCGGGGCTGCCGCAGGCCGCGTCGGCGAAGAAGGTGCCGCCGCCCGGCTCCACGTGCCGGCGCAGGGCGTCCATGTCCTTGGCGTCGAACGACAGTCCGGCGCGGCCATGGATGTAGATCAGCGGGAATTGCACCAGGTTCGGGTCGCTCGGGAAGAGGTCCTTGTGGTTGATCACCACGTCGAACCCGAGCTTCTCCTTGAGGCTGGTTGTCAGGTTCGGGATCGCCAGCGGCGCCACGTTCCATTCGCCGCCGTGGTGGAGCTTGGCGATGTAGAGCGCCCCGCGCTTGGGGGTCTCGGCCTTGAACTCGTGGACCTCGCGGATCGTCAGCTTGTCGGCGGGCAGCTCGCGGCCGGTCGCATAGTCGACCACGTTCTGGCCGACCTTCTGCGCCTTGACCACCGCGGGATTGCCCGGGCTGTTCTCCATCTGGTTCCAGTAGCACGAGAGGTCGTCGGGCGAGTAGATCACGACCGTGCGGCAGCCGTGCTCGATCCCCCAGAGCGGGTGGATATCGGGCAGGAGCAGGTGCTTCGCCCGCCAGACCGCGTGGTCCTCGGCCAGCGGGTGCAGCTCATATTCGGGCTCGGGGAAGACCTCCTTCATCAACGCGCGGAAGCCGCGGTCGAACTCGGCCCGGCCGCAGCAGGCCTCGGCGAAGATGAAACCGCCCTGCTCGACGAAGTCGCGGAGCGCCTTCTTCCCCTCCGGGGTGAATTCGGGGGCCTCGTGGCCGTTGAAGAACGCGATCGGCGCCTGGAGCAGATCCGCGACGCTGGCCACGTTGGGGTCGACGACCTGCCAGGTCAGCAGGTTCTTCCAGTCGCGCGAGACCAGCCCGACGAGGTTGCGGATGTCGTCGGTGTCGTGGTTCCAGTCCCCCCGCGGGCCGTGGCGGAGCTTGTTGATCAGGACCGGTGCCCGGCCCTTGGCCAGGAACAGCAGCGCGAAGCTGGTCGCGACCAGGCTGTCCTGCTCGAACAGCGACCCTTTCCAGAAGCCCGAGAGGGTGTCCTGGTCTTGGACCAGTTTCTCCGCCCCCTCGCGATACCAGTCGTGCTCGCCGAAGAACCGCAGCCCGGTGAGCCGGCCGGCGCGCTCGAGGCCGTAGAGGTAGTAGTAGCGCCACTGATAGCCGTGCCCGAAGTTCTCGCCGACCCGGAACCGGGCGGCCAGCCAGTCGATCCCGCGCTGGAGGTTGATGTTGATCCCGCCCCTGCCGCAGTTCTGGATCGCGTCGCCGGCCAGGAACTCCTGGCCCTGGAAGCGCTTCAGGCCGGTGATGATGAGGCTGGAGATCCCCGCGCAGGTCATGCTGGCGCTGGCCGGCGAGGCGGCATCGGGGGTGTAGGCCCAGCCGCCGTCGCCGTGCTGGTTCTGCTCCCAGTACTGCCGCGCCAGGGCCCAGACCTCGCGTCGGACCGGGGTCCCGACCTCACTGGCGGCGTTGAGGCCGAGCAGGGCGTACTGCGTGTTTGAGTTGTCGCCGTGCCGGTTCCTGTTCGCCGAGTAGCTCCACGATCCGGGCCAGAGGACGCGGTCGCCGGGCTTGATCTGGGCGCGTTCCAGCCAGTCGACATTGGCCGCGATCTTGAGCCGGTCGGTGTCGGGCTGGGCAGCGGCGAAGACCATCGTCTGGAGCGCCACGGCGTAGACGCTGTTCAACTGGTCGGGCCCGAAGTTCCTCAGGTACTCGAGCGCCTTGGTGATCGTTGGCGCGTGGACCGGCTCGCCCGCGGTCATCAGGGCCAGGGTGACCAGGCTGGTCGTCCCGGTATGCGCCTCGTTGTCGACATCGGTCCAGGAGCCGTCGTCGCGCTGCTGGAGCTTGAGGAAGCGCACCCCGTCGCGGATGGCCTTCTCGACCTGCTCACGGGTCACGGCCGCGCCGGCCCGGGGGCCCGGGACGAGGACCAGCGCGATCGAGGCGAGCGACACGGTCAGGGACCGGGCAGAACGAATCATGGTCGGCAACCTCCTGGATGGCCCGAGCCGGCGCGACGGGGCCTCGAACTATTCTATGCCGACCCGAGCGGTCGAAAACCGATCGACCGGGGACGCCCACGTCGAGCCGGCCGCGGATCGACGCGGAACCGCGCGGATCGATCGCGGTCGTGTTTCGTTCGCTTCTCGCACCCCCGGATCTCATCCCGATGCAGCTCGGGATGAGGCGCGACGGGGGGCCGGCCATTCCGGGCATGTGGCGGATCGGCCCGGGGGCCCAGGCCTCGCGGCGTCCGCTTGAACTGGAGGGTTCGAGGGCACTACAATCAGTTGTGTCTCGTTCCCGTCGGCGGCCCTGAGGGTGGAGACGGCCTCCGCTCGGTGCTGCTCCCGTTCGCTGCCCCGTGGCGGTCCAACCCCCCGCGAGGGCGGCGGCCGCATCCCCAGGGTCGAATCGTCGCATGTCCAGCGCCGGTGATCGGATCACGCAGCTCCTCGACGAGTTCCGCCATTCCCGCGACGTGATGGTCGCCGAGTTGAGTAAGGTCGTCATCGGCCAGCGCGAGGTGATCGACCAGATCCTGGCGGCGATCTTCACGCGCGGGCATGTCCTGCTGGTCGGGGTCCCCGGCCTGGCCAAGACCTTGATGGTCAGCTCGCTCGCCAAGATCCTTGACGTCGGCTTCAAGCGGATCCAGTTCACGCCCGACCTGATGCCCTCGGACATCACCGGGACCAACGTCCTGGAAGAGCCCGAGGCCGGGCGGCGTTCCTTCCGGTTCGTCCCCGGGCCGATCTTCTCGAACATCATCCTGGCCGACGAGATCAACCGGACGCCCCCCAAGACCCAGGCCGCGCTGCTGCAGGCGATGCAGGAGCGCGAGGTCACCGTCGGCCAGGAGACGCTCCACCTGCCCGACCCCTTCTTCGTCATCGCCACCCAGAACCCGATCGAGCAGGAAGGGACCTATCCGCTGCCCGAGGCGCAGCTCGACCGCTTCATGTTCGACATCCGCATCGGCTACCCGAGCCTCGACGAGGAGAAGAAGATCCTCGCGGCGACGACCAAGGGGGAGCAGGTCGAGCTGAAGAAGGTCCTCTCGGGCAAGGCGATCGTGAACCTCCAGAAGCTGGTCATGTCGGTGCCGATCTCCGACTACTCGGTCGATTACGTGACCCGCCTGATCCGCGCGACCCGACCGACCGACGAGAAGTCGCCCCAGTTCATCAAGGACATGGTCGACTACGGCGCCGGCCCGCGCGCCGGGCAGAACCTGATCCTCGGCGGCAAGGCCATGGCCGCGATGGACGGTCGGTTCAGCGTCTCGCTCGACGACATCCGCAAGGTCGCCAGCCCCGTCTT
>JAFANO010000173.1 GCA_019232645.1 Planctomycetaceae bacterium
AGCGCCAGCGAGCCCCCCGCCAGGCCCGCGCCGGCGATCACCACGTCGAATGGTCCGGAGCCCTCGGGCAAGGTCACGGTCCACTCGGCTCCTCGGGACGACGCGATGCCGATGCCGGAGGGACAACCCGACGCCCCACCAGGACGAGCTGGAAGCCGGCGTACGAGCGGACCGTCCACGCGAATTTTAGCAACGGCCGTGCCAGCTCGACGAGCTCCCCCGCCGTGAAACCCCGGAGCACCGACAGCGGCCCGTCGAAGCGGACCAGCCGGTTCCGCGTCGCCAGCCGGCTCCAGGCGACGAATCCCCAGTAGGCGAGCCAGTGCCGCCGGATGTCCAGCACCACCACCCGACGCCGCGCGACCCGGGCCATCTCCGCGAGCAGCCGGTGCAGGTCCTCGCCGTGGAAATGATGCGCGAACTTGATCGCCGTCACCAGGTCGATCGACCCGTCGGCGAACGGCAACCGCAGCGCATCCCCCTGCACGACCTCCAGCCGCTGGCGACGCGCCAGCGCCACCGCCGTGGGGTCCCGATCCAGCGCCACGACCACTCCGCCGATCCCCCAGCCCTCGCTCCGCTCGCGTAGCGCCCGCGGCAGGTCGCCCGAGCCCGACCCCACGTCCAGGATCGACACTCTCCCCCCGGTCAGACGGTCTTCGTCAAGGAAGACCCGCAGCTCCCTCTCGATACTGCGCAGGTGGCCCAGTTGACGGTTGACCCGCCGAAGCACGCGATACGCGTCGGCCACCTCGGCTTCGGGCAGCCCGGGGGCATCCATCAACTCGGGCTCATCGCGTCGCGTCGGGGTCCACGACCACAGCATGAACGGTTCGGCCCCTTCGGGAGAGTCGAGGGGACGGGCCATCGTCGCGTCCTCAGCGTGGCGCGACCCCGATGTGGGCGGCCGGGCGGGATCCCGACCGGACGACCAGTACGCCGAGGGCCGCGACCCAGGCGGCGAAGACGAGCAGGGCGGCCCCGAACCGCAGGCGACGAGCATCCATCGCGGATCCCCCGGGACCCGGACCTAGGCGACCTCGTCCAGCTTCAGGACGTAGTCGCGGCGGAACGAGGTTTCGAAGTCGAAGACGTTGTTGAAGTCGGAGCGGTCGTCGTTGGGGGTCTTCTCCAGGTCGCCCGAGGCGATCAGGTTGAAGACGATCTCGCCGATGTCGGACGTCGAGCGGATGCCCCAGAGGGCGAGGACGGTTATCGCCATCAGGCCGTAATTCTCGAGGGCGAGCCGGCGAGCTCCTTCGCAGAGCTCGCGCCCGTTGACGTGATGGGAATATGCCGAGGCCCGGCCGCGGCCCCGGGCGCGCCCTTGCGCCCGCTTGGCCCTCTTGGTGTATTCCAGGGCGTCGAGGACGAAGGCATAGGCCTGGATCGGGTAGCGAGGATCGCGTGCGACAACTCCCGCCAGGTCATTGCGAAGGCTCATGAAGGGGTTTCTCCGTCGCTCGGGGCGCATCGAGCGTTCAACGATCGATGCGATCATCGTCCTCATCCCTGGGTGGACGGGCCGTCGATTTCTCGACGCCGAGGATCTCATCCGGAGTGATGATGATGCGACGGCGGTCCTCGAACTCGACGACCACTTTGCGGGCGAGGACTTCCAGAGCCAAGATCCGGCCCTGACCATGGGGGGTGACCACTCGCGAGCCGACGGCCGGCAAATCGCGCTCGAGAGCTTGGTATGTATCAAACTCGTATCGCAAACAGCACTTGAGCCTACCACACCGCCCCGAGATTTTCGAGGGGTCGAGCGTCGTTTTTTGGAGCTTGGCCATCCGCATCGAGACCGGGGGCATCCGCGTCAGGTGGGTGTTGCAGCAGACCGGCTTGCCGCAATCGCCGTAATCGGCCAGGAGCTTGGCCTCGTCGCGGACCCCGATCTGGCGCATCTCGATCCGGGTCTTGAGGGATCGGGCCAGGTCCTTGACCAGCTCGCGGAAGTCGACCCGCTTCTCGGCCAGGTAGTAGAAGACGATCCGCTCGCGGCCCAGGATGACCTCGACGTCGACCAGGTCCATCTGGAGCCGGCGCTTGGCGATGAATCTCTGGCAGGCGTCGAACCCGGCCTCCCGGGCGTCGGCGAGCTGCGCCTCGGCCTCCAGGTCCTCGGGCGAGGCCGCGCGCAGGACTTCTCCCCGGGCCGGACCCTCGAGGTATCGCGCCGTCCGATCCGTGGCCGGGCAGAGCACCTCGCCCAGCTCCGTGCCGCGATCGCTCCGGATGACGACCCGCCGCCCCCGGGGATGCTCCTGGCCGCTCGGGTCGGTGAACTCGCCGAGGAACCGCATCTGGCCGTAACGGACGACGTAGGAGCTGACCATGTCGGGACGCCTTCGAGGGACCGGGGCCGGCGCAGCCCGGCTGCGCGGATCGGGCGGAGATTTCGGCTTCACCCGGGGAGGGCCTGGCCCCATAATAACCCATGCGGCCGTCCCACCGTAAGGCGGCCTCCGAACGGACTCCCCGCGTCATCCCCAGGACGTTGACACCAATGGTGAGCGAGGATCTGCTGGCGTTGCTGGTCTGCCCGGTGGACCAGAAGTCCCCCCTGCGCCACGAGGACGACTCCCTGGTCTGCACCCGCTGCGGCCTTCGCTTCGCCATCAGGGATGAGATCCCCAACATGCTCATCGAGGAGGCCGAGCTACCCCCTGGTTGCGCCTCGCTCTCCGACCTGGAATGCGTCAAGTGCGGCCAGGCCAAGATTGACGCGAAATAGCCGGAGACTGCCGCAAGGATACTGGATCTGCTCCGGCAATTTATAACGAAGGACCTCAGGTGCCATGGGTCCTGTCTTCGATGATCCGAAATTCGAGATTTCCAATTCACAATTGTGAATTGGACCCGTCCCGGCGAGGAGGATGACATCAGCACGATTCT
>JAFANO010000188.1 GCA_019232645.1 Planctomycetaceae bacterium
GGTCCATTACGGCCTGGCCGTCCTCGAGCAAGACGCCGGTCGCGCGGCCGAGGCGCTGGCCGAGGCCCGCGCGGCCGAGGCCCGCGCCCCCAGCGACGTCGCCCGGGCCGCCGCGCGGGCGATCGCCGCGTTTGTCGAGCCCTACGCGCGGAAGCCGGGGGCATGAGCCGCGTCGGACCTCTTTGGAGACGGGTTCCCGTCCCGGCCGTCCATTCAGGGGGTCGCGGCGACGGCATCGCCGCGGGGGGTAAATTGAAAGCGAGGGCACTGAGAAAAGAAAGCCAGCGGGTTCTCGTAAACGACCCGGCGGATCAGCGCCTCATCGTGGCCCCGGGCTCGCATCTCGAAGATGAATTCGGGGACGGCCAGGGGATCACTGTGGCCCCAGTCGCCCGCCGAGTTGACCATCACGCGTTCGGCGCCATACGTCTCCACCATGTCGGCGGCGCGGGACGGGGTGCACTTGGTGATCGGATAGAGGGTCATCCCGACCCAGTGGCCGGCCTCCAGGGCCAGCCGGATCGTGTGCTCCTCGACGTGGTCGATGCAGACCCGCTCGGGGTCGATCCGGGGCTCGTCGCGGAGCATGTCGAGGATCATCCGGGTCCCCTGGTACTTGTCGGCCAGGTGGGGCGTGTGGACCAGCACCAGCTCGAGGAGCCGGGCGGCCAGCTCGAGGTGCTCGAGGAAGACCGTGGCCTCGTTTCGCGTGTTCTTGTTCAGGCCGATCTCCCCGATGCCGAGCACGCCGGGACCGGCGAGAAACTCGGGGATCATCGCGATCACCTCGCGCGCCAGCGCGACGTTCTCGGCCTCCTTGGCGTTGATGCAGAGCCAGCACTGATGCTCGATGCCGTAGGCCAGCGAGCGGTTCCGCTCGAAGGTGGTGAGCTGACGGAAGTAGTCGCGGAAGCCCTCGGCCCCCGAGCGGTCGAACCCGGCCCAGAAGGCCGGCTCGCTGACGAGCACGCAGCCGGCCAAGGCCATCCGCTTGTAGTCGTCGGTGGTCCGCGACACCATGTGGATGTGCGGGTCGATGTACCGCATGGCGGGCAGGTCTCCCCGTGGGGTCGAAGGTGGGGCGGGCACGTCCCTCGCGACGAGTGCTATCGCGCGCGGGCAAATCCGTTCGACTCGCGCCAGTAGGGGTCGTACTCGAGCGAGAAGATCCGCTGGACGGTCTCGGCTCGTCCGGGCCCGGGCCCCAGCAACGCCCCGATCGCCTGGCGCAGCTGGGCGAGGCGACGGTCCGGGGTCTCGCCGACCCGTGCCGGGGCGCGGTCGAGCCGGTCCAGCGCGGCGGCGACCTCCAGGATCCGACTCCTCATCTCCAGAAAGTCGCGGTTGAGCACCTCCGCCGCCTCGCGCACGTGTGTCATGTCAAGCACGACTCCCGATCGATTCGCTGGGCCTCTCGGTCCCCCAAGGGGGATGAGATTCGATCATCCCAAATCTCGGGCGGGCACGCAAACTGTTGGTCTCACCCCCCGTCGTTTGGTATGGTAACAGAATATGGGTTGTGCGCCTGACGCCGAGGACGCGAGCGTCGAGGCGCCCTCGCCGTAAGGATGAGGATCATCACCATGCGCTCCACTGGGATACGATTGCTCCTGGCTGCCACGACGCTCCTGGTGCTTTCCGACGCGCGCACGCCGGTGTACGGCCTCGGCCACAGGGCCGTCTATTATAGCGCCGAGGAGACCGTCTTGGGAGTCCCGACCGCCTACCTGCTGCCCACGACGTACATCGAACCGACGTCGTTTGTTATTCCCTCGAGCTATGTTGTGCCGACGTCTTACGTCGTGCCGACTGTCTACGCCACGTCGTACGCCACCCCCGTCGCCACGCTCTCCTCGACGGCCTACGTCGTCCCGACGGTCTATCAGGCCACGGGACTCTTCGGGCGACGCCTAGCGGCCCGACCGATCTACACGGCCACGGCCTATGATTACGTGGCGACGGCCTACTACCCCACGTCGGCCTACTACACGACGACGGCTTACTATCCCACGACGGCCTATTACCCCACGTCGGTCTACTATCCCACAGTCGCTTACTACCCGACCGTGTATGACTATCCGATCGTGGCCACGTCGGCGACGGTGTCGTCGGCCTGCTGCGGGACGGTCGCGCCGACGGTCGCGCCGACGGTCGCCCTGGCGGCGCCGGCCTGCTGCACCACGGTCGCCTCGGCACCCGCGACGATCCAGACCGTGCCCTCGGGCTCGGCCCCATCCCCCTCGGCCCCCGGCAATCGTCCCCGGACGGCACCCGCCGAGCGACCGGCGTCCTCCGTGGAGAGCGAGCCGGCCTACAACCCCCAGAGCAATGTCCGGCCCAGCGACGTGAAGCCGGCGCCCGAACCCGGGCCCGTGCAAGTGCCCGCGGAAACCGGCGCCGCCACGCCGCCGGCCGCGCCTCCGGCCGAACGAGAGCCGACCCCGGTCCCGGCGCCGGCACCAGGGCCCGCGCCGGCGCCGGCTCCGCCGCCCTCGACGGCCGCCCCCGCGACGAACCCCGCCCCGCCTCAACCCTTCCGGCTGCCGAACAAGCAGGCGAATGCCCCGACCGCGCCGGGCGAGCCCAACCCGCCGCTCGCGCCGACGGCCGAGGACGAATCCTTGACCCTGCCCCCTCCCGTCTCGCCCGAGACCATCCAGCGCGAGGCGCGGAAGCCGGTGCTCTCCAGCCGCCCGTCGACCGGGGTGACGCCCCACATCCTCTCGGGCAAGGTGGTCTCGAGCAACACCGGTGAGTCCGAGGAGGGCGTCCAGGTTACCATCTCTAACCGTCTCCAGGCGTTCGCGGACCGAGTCGTCTACACCGACGCGTTCGGGCGCTATGCGGTCCGGCTCGCCGACGGCGACTGGATCGTCAAAGTGACCATGCCAAGCGGCCGGACCTACGCCGTGAGCGAGATCACCATCAGCGGCCAGCAGATCGTCGACAGCCTCGGGCGGAACGTGCCCAGCCTGACGATCACGCGGTGACTCCCCGTGACGAGAGGCCCCTCGTTCCCATTCGGGAGCCGGGCCCCTCGACAGGATTCGCCCGATCGGTCGCGAGCCGATCTTTCCATCAATTCGGCGGCCGCAGGATCCTCGACGCGAAGGCGATCGTCTGGATGATCCAGCGCCCGTCCTCATCCGGCTCGATCTCGGCCTCGAAACCCCGGCGAGCGATCGCGTCGGGGTCGAGCGACTCGTCCTGGAGCAAGCGAGCGTAGGGGATGACGAGGGTGCGCGGCTGGGAGGGGCCCACGCCCTGCACCCTGAGCACCATCTCGATCGTCCCGCTGTCCGGAGGGTGCTCTTCCAGGGCCGCGGACTGGATGATCCCTCGGATGTGCATCGTCGGCCTCCTCCTGCCCCCTCGACCGCCCCCGACACGCGTCGGATATCATCCACAGCCACGACTTAATGTACATCTTGCGCCGATAATCCGGAATCAACAAGGGTCCCCACTCGACGTTGGTCTCGGGATTGCGTAAGAATTAGGGTTAAGGCGTTAAAGGTAAGGAACAACTTCCTCAAGGTCGCCCAGGATGGGCCCACGACCAGAGGAGCGCGTGCGCGCGTCTCGATGCTCGGATGGTCCGCGACGCACTCTTTGAGGCAGACTCCTTCGATGTGCGTGCGTCTCCAGGCTCCGATCGTGCTGGCCCATGGGCTCTTTGGGGTTGGCCCCGTCGGCGTGGGTCGGCTGAGGTTTGCGTCCTACTTCCGGGGCATCCCCGAGTTCCTCCGCGCCGGCGGCAACCGGGTGGTGGTGACGCGCGTGCCGCCGATCGCAGGGGTCAAGACGCGTGCGCGACGGCTGGGCGAGCAGGTCGAGGCGGCCTTCCCGGGCGAGCCGGTGCACATCATCGGCCACAGCATGGGGGGGCTCGACGCGCGCCAACTGCTCGCCGACCCGGCCTGGTCGGGACGGATCCTGAGCCTGACGACGATCGGGACGCCGCACCTCGGCTCGGCCCTGGCCGACTGCGCCCGCCTCCGGGTCGGCCGGGTCTACCGCCTCTTGCGGATGATGCGGATCGACCATCGCGGCTTCCTGGACGTGACCCGGCGCGCCATGCGGGCGATCAACAAGGCGGCCGCCCGGCCTCATGCCATCCCCTGCTTCAGTGTCGCCGGCGACCCGACGGTCAAGGACGTCTGCTGGCCCCTGCGCGGCCTCTATGAGGCCTTGCACGAGATGGAGGGGCCGAACGACGGGCTGGTCTCGGTCGAGTCGGCGCTGGCCTTCGGCACGCCCCTGCCGGCTTGGCCGGTGGACCACCTCCGCCAGATGAACTGGCTGGCCCCCATGCCGGGAAGGGCGGTGGGTCCTACCGCCTTCGAGCTCTACGAGGCGGTCGTGACGAATCTCGCCCGACACGGCTTCGCCGCCGAGGACGACCCGGAGGATCGGTCCACGCCACCGGGCACGTCGCCCGCGTCACGATGGAAATATCCTCGGTTTTTCGCCTTCGGCCGCCGCGCCTATGGACTGGAGGGCGGGGGTCGCGGTCCGGTCGAGCAGGACGGCGACGGTCATGTCGCCGAGCACGTTCGACGTCGTCCGGCAGCGGTCGAGGAACCAGTCGATCGTCAGCAGGACCGGGATCTTGTCGGCGGGCATCCCCACGGCGGCGAAGATCAGGGGCAGGGTCACAAAACTGCCCGAGGGGATGCCGCCGGCGCCGATGCTGGCCAGCAGCGTCGTCACGACGACGATCACCTGGTCGATCGGGCCGAGGTCGAACCCGCTCGCCTGCGCCATGAACAGGACGGCCGATGCCTGGTAGAGCGCGGTCCCGTCGTTGTTGAAGTTGGTGCCGACGCAGGCGGTCAGCAAGCTCGACTCGCGGGAGACGCCCAGCTTCCCCGTCAGGGCGCGCAGGGTGATGGGGATGGTGGCCGCGGTGCTCGCCGTGCTGAAGGTACTGGCCATCACGTCAGAGGCTCCGCGCAGGAATCGCGGCGGCGACATCCGCGCGAAGACCGCCATGAGCGTGAGGTACCACGTCACCTGGCAGGACAAGCCCACCAGGACCACCGCGATGAGCCAGATCAGCGAGCGGAAGACCTCGAGCCCCTCCTTCTGCCCGACGCTCGACGCCACGACACCGAAGACCGCCAGCGGCACCAGCGCGACCACCCAGAGCAGGACCCGCATCAACAGCTCGAAGCCCAGGTTCAGCAGGTCGACGGCCGCGCGATAGGTCGTCTCGCCTCTCGCCTGCTGCTCGTTGCGGATCTTCACCAGCCCGATCGCCAAGGCGAGGGTCAGCAAGACCAGTTGAGCCAGGTTGTTCTGCGCGAACGCGTCGCCGATGCTCCGGGGGATCAGCTCGACCAGCAGGTCGGTGACGGTCTTCTTCGGGGGCGGGGCCGGCGGATGGGCCAGGTCGATCAGCTCGGCGCCGACCCCGGGACGGATCAGGTTCGTCAGGAGCAGCCCGATCGCCATCGCGACGAAGGTGTTGATCACGTAGTAGACCATCATCAGAGCGCCCTGGCGGCCTCGGATGTCGTTCGAGACGATCGCGCTGAGGATCGCCAGGACGACCAGGGGCGCGGCCAGGGCGCCGAGGGCGCGGATGATCAGGCTGGGCAGCAGGTTGAGCCGCGTCGCCCCGTCGCCCCAGGCCAGGCCCGCCGGGATCGCCAGGGCCACCGCGCCGATCACCCACAGGTACAGCGGGATCCCGCCCGGCCGGCTCTCGGGCTCTCCCGGTACATCGGGACCGGTCACCCCTTCGGCTGGTGCCATGATTTCGATCCTCTCGGTCCGCGAGATCAGCGACGGGCCATCCCTGGCGCCGATGGTCGCGTCGTACATACGCAATCCGCCCCGATCGGGCAAGCGTCCGGCGTCGGCGAACGCCCCGACCGGTTGAGGTCGACAGTTCGCCAGGCCACCCGCCTGAATGTTACGGGTCTCCCGGTTGTAGCGTCACGGCCTGAAATTCCCAGGAATAAGCATCGGACGACCGCCGCGCGGACGTCCGATGGAAGACTTGGGCGTGGTCGGCAAGGGTCAGGAGGCCCGCGACCATACGTGGGGTGGAGGACGTAGTTGGAAGACCAAGGATGGGCCCGGCCGAATGGTATGTTTTCCCCCGCCCTGGCGACTTTGGCTCATCGTCTCCCTCCTGCTGGTCCACCAGGCGAGCGGCCAGGGTCCGACGCTGCCGTCGGGTCCCCACGACGAGCGCGGGGTCGAGGGCTCGACGCTCGGGCCCGCTCTGGGTTCCGCGGGGGGTCCGCTCGACGCGGGCCCGGGCGGCGCCGATGAGGTCCTGGGGGGACGACCCGGCCCGTCGGTCCCGCGGGTCCCGGCCGAGGTCACGCAGCCCGGTCGACGGCGAGTGGGCGTCCCCGAACGCGAGGGCATCAACGCTCCCCCTGGCCTGCCGCTCGCCGAGATCCCCCTGTTCGGTCCCCTGGCGATCCCGGCCGGCCGCGAGGACGAGGGACCACGCGATGGGCTGACCCTCGACGCGGCCATCGAGTGGCTCCTCCGCGAGAACCTCGCCCTCCGTTCCCGGTCGTTCGAGATCCCCCAGGCTGATGCCGACATTCTGACCGCCAGCCTCCGCGCCAACCCCCTCCTCTACACCGACAGCCAGCTCGTCCCCTACGGCAGCTACTCGACCAATCGACCGGGGGGACAGACCCAGTACGACGTCAACATCACGTACCCGCTCGACGTGACGCACAAGCGTCAGGCACGGACGGCGGTCGCCTGCCGCGCCAGGCGGGTGCTGGAGGCGCAGTATCAGGACGCCGTCCGGCTTCAGATCGACAACCTCTACACGGCTTACATCGACGTGCTCGGGGCGCGCGAGACGATCCGGTTCGCCGAGGCGGCCCGCGAGGGGCTGGGCGTCCTCCTCGACCGGACCCGGCGGTTGTACGCCAAGGGGACACGGACCATCGCCGACGTGAGCCGGATCGAGGCGATCCACGAGGCCGCCGAGGTGGAGCTGATGGACGCGGAGGAGGCCCTCCGGACGACGAAGCGGAACCTGGGCGTCCTCCTGAACCTGCCCGCGGTGGAGGCCGACGCGCTGCAACTCCGCGGCTCAATCCGGGACATCTATCCGCCCCCGCCGTCCATCGACGCGATGATCCGCATGGCCCTCGACGGCCGGCCCGACGTCGTCGCCTATCGGCTCGGGATCCAGCGCGCCGAGGCCGAGGTGCGACTGGCCGAGGCGAACCGGCTGTCCGACGTTTATCTGCTCTACCAGCCCTACACGTTCCAGAACAATGCGCCGACCCTCAAGAAGAGTGCCACGTCGTGGGCCCTGGGCGTGACGGTCCCCTTGCCGGTCTACAACCGCAACCAGGGGAACATCCAGCGGGCGCGGTACAACGTCACGCAATCGCAGGTGGAGCTGGCCGAGCGCGAGCAGGAGGTGGTCAACGAGGTCCGGAGGGCGGAGCGCGAGTACGCGCTGACCCGTGCCGCCGTCCGCCGGATCGAGGGCCGGCTCCTGCCGGCCGCCGCTCGGGTCCGCGACGACGCCTATCGCCTCTACACCCAGGGGGAGGAAGAGGCGATCGTCTATCTCAACGCGCAAAGGGAGTACAACGAGGCGGCCCGCCAATACCGCGACATGCTGGTCCGGCATCGCCGGAGCATGCTCCGACTCAACACGGCGGTCGGCCAGCGGCTGTTGCCTTGATCGCCGGCGGGAATGGCGGGAGGTCACCGCGCGCCTACGATTCGGCCCGCCCTTGGGTCTTGGTCGCGGCGTCGGGGTCCTCCGGCGCGGGCGGGCCGGGATCGAACCAGGGATAGATGGCCGGCAGCACGACGAGCTTCAGGAGCATGCTGGTGATCAGGCCGCCGATGACGACCGTGGCGAGCGGGCGCTGGACCTCCGCGCCGGGGCCTCGGGAGAAGGCCATCGGGACGAAGCCGAGGCTGGCGACCAGCCCGGTCATCAGGATCGGCCGGAGCCGCATCATCGAGGCGTCGTGCACGGCCTCGAGGACCGCGACCCCCTCCTCGGTCAGGTGGCGGATCGCCGCGATGAGGACCAGGCCGTCGAGGACCGCGACCCCCGAGAGCGCGATGAAGCCGACCCCCGCCGAGATGCTGAAGTTCAGCCCTCGGACCCAGAGCGCCAGCACGCCGCCGATGGCGCCGAGCGGGACCGACAGGAAGATCAGTGCCCCCAGCCTGATCGATTGGAACGTCGAGTAGAGCAGCAGGAAGATCAGCGCCTGGGCCAGCGGGACGACAAGCCTCAGGCGCCTCGTGGCCGATTGCAGGTTCTCGAACGTCCCGACCCATTCCAGGGTGTAGCCCCGGGGCAACGGCACCTCGGCGGCGACCCACCGCTGCGCCTCGGCGACGAAACCCGCGAGGTCGCGGCCCCGCACGTTCGCCTGCACCGTGATCCGACGCCGGCGGTCCTTGCGCCAGATCTCGTAGGTGTCGTCCTCAAGGCGGATCTCGGCCAAGTCCTCCAGGGGGATCATCCGCCCTTGCGGATCGGCGATCTTGAGGGTCCGGATCGTCTCGATGTCGTTGCGATACTGTGCCCCGAAGCGGACCTGGAGGGCGAACCGGCGCTGCCCCTCGACGACTTGGCCGACCATCTTGCCGCCCAGGGCTGCGACCGCGTCGAGCACATTCGCGGCGTCGATCCCATGGCGCGAGATCCGGTCACGATCGACCTCGATCCGGAGGAACGGCAGGCCCCCGAGCGCCTGGGCCTTCACCCCCGTCGAGCCCGGGATCGCGCGGAGCACGGCCGCGATGGCGTCCGCCTTTTGCTGGAGCACATCGAAGCCTTCGCCGAAGATCCCGATGCCCAAATCCGCGCGGACGCCCGAAAGCAGCTCGTTGAACCTCAGCTCGATCGGCTGACTGAAGCTGTAGGACGTCCCCGGGATGACCCGCTTGCAGATCGCGTCGATAGCATCGATGAGCTCGTCCTTGGAGCGGACCCGGGTCCACGCCCCGGGCTCGTTCACCAGGACCCAGGTGTCGGTGAGGTTCACGCCCGCGGCCTCGAGGCCGATCTCGGGCCGGCCGATCCGGCTGATCACCGCGCGCACCTCGTCCGGGAAGGCGTCGCGGAGGGCCCGTTCCAGTCGGGTCGCGTCGGCGATCCCTTCGTTCAGCGAAGCGCTGGCGGGGCGGGTCTGGGCGATGATCAGGTCCCCCTCGTCGAGTTGCGGGATGAACTCGCCGCCGAGGCCGAGCGCCACCGGGATGCACGCGGCGAACCCGACCACCGCCGCCAGCGCGACCGCCACCGGGCGCCGGAGGGCCCGGCGGAGGACCGGCTCGTAGGCCCTCTTGGCCCAGCGCACGAGGGCCGTGTCGCGCTTGGCGGTCCCCGGGCGGAGGAAGTACGAGGCCAGCACCGGCGTGGCCGTCAGCGACAGCAGCAGCGAGCCGGTCAGCGCGAAGATGACCGTCAGCGCCATCGGCCGGAACATCTTCCCCTCGACCCCCTGGAGCGCCAGGATGGGCAGGTGCACCATCGTGATGATCGCCACGCCGAAGACGACCGGCCGGCGCACCTCCAGCGTCGCGCGGCGGATCACGTCGCGGGCACGCCGCCTCGGGTCGGCGTGGGCGAGGTGACGAACGCAATTCTCGATCACGATCACCGCGCTATCAACGATCAGGCC
Organism: Planctomycetaceae bacterium; assembly: GCA_019232645.1. GTDB lineage: Bacteria > Planctomycetota > Planctomycetia > Isosphaerales > Isosphaeraceae > JAFANO01. Next base: position 9,645 of record JAFANO010000188.1, read on the forward strand.
GAAGTCGATCGCCCCCAGGCTCATCAGACTCCCGGCGATGCCGAAGGCGAGCATCAGGTTGCCCGCGAAGAGCATCGACAGCGGGATCGCCAGGGCGACGATCAGGCCGGCCCGCAGGTCCCCCAGGAGGATCAGCAGGACCGCGACGACGAGCACGCCCCCCTCGGCCAGGTTGCGCGCCACCGTGCCGATCGTCTTCTCGATGAAGACGCTCCGGTCGTAGTACGCGTCGATGACGACCCCCTCGGGGAG